>NZ_JBSFRT010000013.1:0-133062 GCF_053589375.1 Rhodococcus sp. NPDC003348 | reverse complement strand
GATTCGGCGACGGTGTCGGATCATTTCCAGCCGTGGCGGCACAACGGTGGGCATGCGCCGTTCTCGTTGGCGTGGATGACGGCGGTGGGGGAGCGGACGTCGCGGTTGCAGTTGGGGACGTCGGTGTTGACGCCGACGTTCCGGTACAACCCGGCGGTGATCGCGCAGGCGTTCGCGACGATGGGGTGCCTGTATCCGGGGCGGGTCATGCTCGGGGTGGGGACGGGTGAGGCGCTCAACGAGATCGCGACCGGCTACTCCGGTGAGTGGCCGGAGTTCAAGGAGCGGTTCGCGCGGTTGCGGGAGTCGGTGCGGTTGATGCGGGAGCTGTGGACCGGTGAGCGTGTCGATTTCGACGGTGAGTACTACAGGACCGTGGGGGCGTCGATCTACGACGTGCCCGAGGGCGGCATCCCGGTGTACATCGCCGCGGGTGGTCCTGTGGTGGCGCGGTATGCGGGTCGGGCGGGGGACGGGTTCATCTGCACCTCCGGCAAGGGCATGGAGTTGTACACCGAGAAGTTGATGCCTGCGGTCGCCGAGGGCGCTGGGAAGGCCGGGCGTGAGGTCGCCGCGATCGACAGGATGATCGAGATCAAGATTTCGTATGACACCGATCCGGGGCTGGCGTTGGAGAACACGCGGTTCTGGGCGCCGTTGTCGTTGACGGCGGAGCAGAAGCATTCGATCGAGGATCCGATCGAGATGGAGGCGGCGGCGGATGCGTTGCCGATCGAGCAGGTGGCGAAGCGGTGGATTGTGGCGTCGGATCCGGATGAGGCGGTGGAGCAGGTGAAGGCGTATGTGGATGCGGGTTTGAATCATCTGGTGTTTCATGCGCCGGGTCATGATCAGCGGCGGTTCCTGGAGTTGTTCGAGCGGGATCTGGCGCCGCGGCTGCGCGCCCTCGGCTGACCGGCCCGAAATCACGGTCGAAGGCGCCCATCCGGACGCGTAACCCTCACGAACGAAAGGATTTTCACCGATGGCAATGGCTCGGCTCGGTGTGGTGAGTGCGCTGCCCACGGCAACCGTCGAGGCATGGGACTGGCAGTTGCGTGCCCGATGCCGGGGTATGGACAGCGCGATGTTCTTCCATCCGGAGGGGGAGCGCGGTCCGGCTCGCGCCTGGCGCGTGCGAACCGCCAAGGCGCTGTGCGCGGAGTGCCCGGTGGTCCAGGAGTGCCGGCAGCACGCGCTGGGCATCGGTGAGCAGTACGGAATCTGGGGCGGGCTCTCGGAATCCGAGCGATACCGCGATGGAAGACCCGTCAGCCGAATGGCGCGGTGACCGATCCCTTCTCTCGGCGCCGGTATTGACAGCATGCTGTCGTCATGACGGTCTTCTGTCATGACTGAGACGGTGCACGTGGCAATCTATGACACGTTCGTCGACTGGGAGATCGGTTTCGCGATCGACCACATCAACAAGCCGATGCGGCACCGGGAGCCGGGCCGGTTCACCGTCGCCACCGTCGGTGCCGACGACCGCGCGACCCGGACGATGGGCGGCCTGCGCGTCCTCCCTGACGCGGCGTTGGGCGAGCTCCGGCCGCAGGAGAGTGCGATGCTCATCCTGGCGGGCAACGACATCTGGCACACCGAGCAGTTCACCCCCTTCGCGGCCAAGGCTCGCGAGTTCCTCGACGCCGGAGTGCCGGTGGCCGCCATCTGCGGTGCCACCGGCGGCCTGGCGATGGCCGGCCTGCTCGACGATCGACAGCACACGAGCAACGCCGCCGAGTTCCTCGCCGGCGTCGGCTACGCGGGCGGGCACCTGTACCGCGACGAGCCTGCCGTCACCGACCGAGACCTGATCACCGGGGCGGCCAACGCCCCGGTCCACTTCGCCCGCGAGATCCTCGAACGTCTCGACGTCTACGAACCGCACGTCCTGGCGTCGTGGTTCAAGCTGTACGGGCAGCGCGATCCGCAGGGCTTATACGAACTGATGGCGGAGTGAGCGTGCGCGACGACCAGGACCTGCTCAGCGGTCTGGCGCTGGGGACGTTCCGGCTCAACGGGCAGTTCCTCGCCGTCGCAGAGGATCTCGCCCGACCGGTCGGGTTGACCGCTGCGTGGTGGCAGGTTCTCGGTGCCGTCCTGACGCGGCCACTGTCCGTGGCCGACATCGCCCGCGAGATGGGTATCACCCGGCAGAGCGTCCAGCGGATCGCCGATCTGCTCGTCACCCGTGGACTCGCGGAATACCAGGAGAACCCGGCCCACCGGCCGGCGAAGCTCGTCTCGCCGACCCCGGACGGACGTCGGGCGGTGTCCGCGATCGATCCGGCGCACGCCGACTTCGCCGGCCGGCTCGTCGAGGCCTTCGGGCGTGAGGAACTGGCCGATGCGCTTGCCGCGCTGCGGAGGCTGTCGGCGGTCCTCGACGACCTCGCCGACGGCGACTGACCGGTTCGCGTGTCGGGGTGCCCCGTGCCCGCCCTCACCGAGCGGAGATCAGCACCTGGTGATAACTGTGCGCGATGCGCCTTCACCTGTTCGGCGTGCTGGGCTGCGTCGTTCGTGTGTGGCGCTGCCCTCGGCGCCGTACAGGTGGCCGGATGAACCGCCGGCCGCGGTGTGTGCTCGCTTCTCCGATCGGCTACCTGCTCCCGACGCTGTGCTCAGTCGAGCAGTTCGACCTCCCAGTTGGTTTGCTGGATCCGGGTGTCGACCTCGCGGATCGCGCGGGCCAGATCGTCCGCGGTGGCGCGCAGTTCGGACACCGGCACGGCGGCGATGTGGACCAGTTCCGAGCGCAACTGGCGACCGTAGCCGCGATCCTCACGACCGGACGCGGCGTCGGCGGCCGCGGTCACGGCAGAGTGGCGCAGCCGCAACACATCTCGGCGGGCCAGTGCATCGGTGACGGTGCCGTCGCCCAGTGTGGCCCGGGCGTTCGTCCGATTGATGCGACGAATGAGCTGCTCGAGTTCGTCGAGAGTCCGGTCGAGTTCGGCGAGGAGGGCGCCCGCGTCCTCCGCCGGTTGCTCGCCCTCCTGGTACCGGGCGTTGGCGACGATGCGCTCGCGCAGCTGGGCAACCTTGCGGACGACGTCGCCGCGCAGCGCCAACGCCTCTGCCAACTTCATCGAAAACAACTCCCGCCCGGTCGACAGCAACAGGTCTTCGACTCTATCGACCGGCACGTCGTCGGCCCGGGATGATTCACGGCGCGGCGACCGGAATGTCGGGAATGGGACGGCGGTAGCCGTCGCTGTCCGTCACACACCGCCCGGCTGTTTCGTCAGAGATGCAGGGGAGACGTAATCCGGAATCGGGAAGGTGATGGTCATGCGGGTCTTCGTGGCAGGTGGGGCCGGGGTCCTCGGACGGCGGCTGGTGCCGCAACTGGTGGCGCGCGGGCACCACGTGACGGCGACGACGACGAGCCCGGACAAACTGGAGTTGGTGGAGCGGTTGGGCGCCGAGGCGCTCGTGATGGACGGACTCGACGCCGGGTCGGTCGGTGCGGCGGTGACACAGGCCAAACCCGACGCGATCGTGCACCAGATGACCGCGATCTCCCTCACGCACGGCGGCAAGCCCGACATGAAACACATCGACCGCTGGTTCGCCACCACCAATCGGCTGCGCACGGAGGGGACCGACAACCTGCTGGCCGCCGCCGAGGCGAACGAGGTGTCCCACGTGGTCGCGCAGAGCTACGCCGGCTGGAACGGCATCCGCCGGGGCGGATGGGTGAAGACGGAGGAGGATCCGTTGGACCCCGAGACGGGGACGAAGGCGCGGCCGGGGATGGAGGCGATCCGCCACGTCGAGGAGGTCGTGGTCGCGGCCGGTGGTGCGGCCCTGCGCTACGGCGCGTTGTACGGGCCCGGTGCCAGCGACGATCAGGTCGAACTCATCCGCAAGCGGCAGTTCCCGCTCGTCGGGGGCGGCACCGGTTACAGCTCGTGGGTGCATCTCGACGACGCGGCGAGCGCCACCGCGCTGGCCGTCGAGCAGCAGGCGAAGGGGGTGTTCAACATCGTCGACGACGAGCCCGCCCCGGCGAGCGAGTGGCTGCCGTACCTGGCCGAGTGCGCGGGAGCGAAGCCGCCGATGCGGGTCCCGAAGTGGCTGGCGCGGCTGCTGGCAGGGGAGGTGGCGGTGACGATGATGACCGAGGGTCGCGGGTTCTCCAACGCCAAGGCCAAACGGGAGCTCGGCTGGCAGTTGCGCTACCCGTCGTGGCGTCAGGGCTTCGAGGAAGGTTTGGCCTGAGTGGATTCTCTGCTCGACCGTGATGCGACGCAGCCGAGGGCCGCGACGATTCCGGTTGCGCCCAGTCCGATCCAGGCCAAGGCCCGGCGGGTGTCGAGCTCCTCGCCGCATGCCTCGAACCGATCCGCACCGATCACGCCCTGGGCGTGGGGTGATGCCGGACTTCCACAGTTGACGCCGTCGGTCCGGAAGTCGGCGACCAGCAGAATCGCGCAGACAACGAGGCCGACCAGCGCCAGCGCGACCGTCACCCTCGCGGCCACGGACCGGCCGGAGGTCCCCGCGCTGACAGCGGCCCGCGGCCCATCCGGGACTCGGCCGCTGTCGGTGGCCGGAGTGCTCGGATCGGCATGCCGGCCCGCCTGCATGTCGGTCGTCATACTGTCGCATCCAACCAGACGGACCACGAATTTGCTGAATCGTTACCAGATCGACGGCGGCGCGAGGTGGGGGATCGACGCGTTCGTCCTGCGTCGGGGTGCGACGGCGACGCGGACGGAATACGGGCCGATCCGGTGCTTGCCTGTCGGTAGCTGAACGGGGAGAGGGGTCCGCGGCGGGATCGTCGAGCGGGCACGTCGGGTCGGCCGCACCGAAGGCGGTAGCCTGCATCGATGGCATCGGATGCGAGCCCCCGAATCGATCGGTTGCGAACGCTGATCGACCACCCGCGCACCGGCGACAGCGAACGGGCGGTGGCGCAACGGATGCTCGACCGGATCCTCGGGAGGACCGGCATTCGCGATCACTCCGGCGGACCCGACCGCGGTGCCGGGCACGGCCGGGTCGGGCGGCATGCGGGCCTGGCGCACATCGCGGACCTGATCCGTGGCGACATCGCGCTCGCCCGGTCGGTGTTCACGGCGAACACGCCGGACGGACTTCCGGCGGTCGCGGACCCCATCGGCAACGCCCCACCGGGAATCACCTTGGCCGTCGAGACGCCGCACGATGCGGGCATCGTCATAACGATCGACGGCGTTCCCGAGCACTGGGGCTGGGTGAACGACGGCGGCATCGAGACGGTCACACCGGCGCTGCGCACCCTCGCCGACGAGCTGGCATCGGTCATGAACGCGTACAACCGCGACGATGCGGAGGGCGGCAGGCGATTCTTCGGGAGGGTGCGGGTTCGGGACACCACCTTGGTGTGGTGACCGCGACCCAGTCGATCACGGCCGCGACAGATGGCTGTCCGGCGCGCGGGTGCGGGCTACGATGGCAGGGAGGTTTGCCCAGCTGGTGCCGCGCAGCCGGTGCGGCGCTCGGACTCTGGTGCCGAGGCGGTGTGACCGACGATGAGCGATCTGCGCGCGGGGTTCCTGCCGGCCCGGACCGCTCGCCTCGCCGTACTCGCGGCGTCCGGCGCACTCGTGATCGCGGGCTGCTCGACGAATTCCGAGCCGACGGTCGCTCCGACATCGGATGCAGCGATCGGCTCGACCACCGGGACCGTCTCCGCCCCAATGTCTTCCGCGCTCAAGTCCATCGATCCTGCGGCGTTCCAGGCGGCGGTCGACGCGGCCGCGAAGGAGTTGCTCGTTCCCGGGGCGGTGGTACGGCTGCGCACCCCGCAGGGGAGCTTCGAGGCGCTCGTGGGCACCACCGAGCGGGGCACGCAGGCGCCGCCGGCCATTGATACGCATTTCCGGATCGCATCGAACACCAAGACGATGACGGCGGCGCTGACCGTCCTCCTCGTGCAGGACGGGAAGCTCCGCTTCGACGACCCGGTGTCCGCCTACGTCCCGGGCGTGCCGGGCGGCGAGAACATCACCATCGCTCAACTGCTGACGATGCGCAGCGGGCTGTACAACTACACGAATGCGCCCGAGCTGTCGGCCACCCTGGACGCCGACCCGACGAAGGCATGGACACCCCAGGAGGTTCTGGACCTCGCGTTCGCGCACCCGCCGAATTTCCCGCCCGGAACGGAATACGAGTACAACAACACGAACTATGCACTGCTGGGGCTGGTCGCCGAGGCCGTCGGCGGGCGCCCGTTGGCGCAACAGTTCGAGGACCGGCTGCTCGGTCCGCACGGCCTGCGGCAGACCTCGCTTCCCGCCGCGGACGACACCACCCTGCCCGAGCCCTACTCGCACGGCTACATGTACGGCGGATCGGCGTATGCGATGGGTGACCAGGAGTACCCCGCCGACATGCAGGCCGCCGCCCGGAACGGCACCCTCCAGCCCCACGACTACACCAACCAGAACCCCTCCTACGCCACCGCCGCCGGCAGTGCCGTCTCCACGGCCGACGACATGGCGACGTGGATCCGGGCGCTGGTGTCGGGCAAGGTCTTCGATCCCACCTTTCAGCAGCAGTGGCTCGACAGTCCGCAACCCGAGGACCCGGGCAACCCAGACGGGCAGCGGTACGGCTACGGCATCAGCCATCAGCGATTCGGCCCGAACGCCGCGATGTATTACCACGGCGGTGAACTGCCCGGCTTCAACTCCTTCATCGGCTACGACCCGGACAACGACGTGACGCTCGTGGTCTGGACGAACCTGACCCTGTCGCCCGACGGCAAGACCACGGCAAACGCCCTGCTGCCGACGATCCTCGACCAGATCTACGCCGGGCTGTCCCTGGCGCCGGCGCCGACCCCGAGCCCCACCGGATAGCGGCACCACGTCACTCGCTTCCCTCCCGGCATGACCCGGGGCCCAGCCGTACCGTGTTGAGCTGCAACGTCTTCCCGAGTGAACGGATCGTCAGCGTGATTTCTGGGTGCCGGGACATGTCGGTTCCATGCTGTCCTGGCAGCTGAGCCGGGTCGAGTCGGCGATTGTCATCGTCTGCTGCTCGTTGCGTCGTCTCCGCGGGAACCCGGACCGCGGAGTGATGGCTGTCACATTTGTCCGGGTCGTCGTAAAGGTGTTCGCCGGCATCTCGGAGAATTAGCGGGTGAATCGCTGACTGGATGAATGCGTGGGCGAACGACGGTCGGCCCCGCATGTTCGGATTGGCGGCGGACGGGGCTCTGGGTGTTGGTGTACCGGCTGGGAGGCCGGTCGGCCCGGCGACCGGGATGAAGAGCGGGGTTGGGTTCAGTGCTTGATCTGTTCGGAGGTTGTCGGGCTGCGCTACCGAGTTCCCTGGTGTGGCGATGATGATGCATGACCACCTGTTCGGTCGACTGGACCGGGACGTGCGGCTGGTGGTGCTGCGAGCACCCCTCGGGTTCGGCAAGTCGGCATTGGTCGGCAACTGGCTACAGAGCCGCGAATCGGTGACCGAGTCGGTCGTCTGGATGGACAGGCCGACCCGTGACATCGATCCCGACGCATACTGGGCCTCGGTCCGGGCCAGGGCCGCGTGCCCGGAATGCGGGACGGCCGACGCGGGCTCCCGGCGCCGACGAGGGGGCCCGGTGCCGGACCGTCCCGCCTCGCCCCGGATACTTCTGATCCTCGATCGAGTCGACCTGCTGGGCAGCGACGAGGTCGAGGCCGGGATATTGCGGGCGCTCGGCGGATGCAGGCACCTGAAGGTCGTGGCGACGGTGTGCGACGGTGGCTGCCTCGCGGATCTCGCGGCACTCGGATGCAGTCACGACCTGATCACCGCGGACGATCTGCGGCTGAGTCCGGCCGCAGCCAGGTCGTTGGCCGAAGAGGCGTCGGTCCACCTGGAACCGGGTGAACTCGAGCAACTGCACGAGAAGGCGCGGGGGATGCCCGCCCTGCTGAGGGTCGCCGTGGCAGCCGCGCGGGGCATCCCGCGCGGCGCCGGGCGCGGAGCCCGTCTCGACTACGCGGTGGAACGCGCGCTTCGGCGACGGGTGCGAGACCTTTTCCTCGAACGTCCGGACATCGTCGATGTCGCACCCGAGGTGCTGCTTCGGTTGGCAACGGCACGCGAACTCACGCCGGCCGTCGCGTCGTTCCTGGTCGACGAGGGGAACCCGCAGGACCACCTGGAGCGGCTGGAGGCGGCCGGGGTACTGGGCCGCCACACGCAGTCCGAACACGAATGCTGGGAGTTCGCCCCCGCGGTCCGCTACGTGCTGCTCGGCATCGCGCAGGACAACGGGGTGGCCACAGCCCACAACATCGGGAGGCTCGCCCGGTTCCACGTCGACCGCGGTGAACCCTTCACCGCCCTGCGGCTGGCCCTCGATGCGCGGGACTGGGATCTGGCCGTCGATCTCGTCGAAGCCCACTGGGCGGACATGATCGCCGAGCAGATGAGCCTGCTGCGGGCAGCGCTGGAGTTGCTCCCCGCGGAGATGCTCGTGGACAAGCCCGCGATTCGCGCCGGACGCGAATTGTTCGTGTTCGCAGGCGGACAGGTGCCGGTGAACACGACGGTCCTGCCGTACGACGATCAGGCACTCCAGCAGCTCACGGCGCCCGACGCCACGGATCTCCTGACCGCCGGGTGCGTCCAGTCGCTGATGCTGCGGGTGTCCGGCGAGTTCCGGGCAGCTGCCGAATTCAGCCGCCGATTGGCGCACCTGAGCCGCAGTGTGGCCGAGACGCTGCCGGACGAGGTGACCGCACAGCTTCCGATCATGCGCCTGCAGTGGGGGATCACCTACCAACTCGCCGGGGATCTCGCCGAATCCAATGTCGAACTCACGGCGGCATACCGGGCCGCGGTCGCGGACGGGGTCGCGTTCATCGCCCGGAACGCCGCGGGCAGCTCGGCGTTGAACTGGGCCCTCGTGGGTGAGCCGCGACGCGCTCTCGAGTGGCTCGCGGACGAGCACACCCATGCCGAGCCCGTCGGCTGGCTGGAGCCCAAGGTGCGGGTGGCGGGCATGGTGGCGCGTGCCCTGATCTCACTGGACCAGCTCGACATTGCCGCGGCAGGCCGGACCCTGGGCGAACTGGGCGAGGTTGATCCGACCGAGGAACTGTGGGCGCTGGTGGCGTACGCGCGGTGCAGGCACGCGTTGCTCAGCGGCGATGCACACCGCGGTCTGGTCGACCTCCACCGGACCCTGCCGCTGCATCACGCGACCTTCCGGGACGGTATCGCGGTGCCGCTGCTGACCGCGGCCGAGATCGAGTTGCGGCTCGCCCTCGGCCAGGGCAACCGCGCGCTGGCGATCGTGGACACAGCCGACACCGACGACCCGTGGATCGCGGTGTCGGCCGCGCGGGCCCGGCTCCTGACCGGAGATCCGGCCGGTGCGCTGGCACTGTGCCGGCGGCTCGACGAGCCGGGTCGGCACCACCCGCGTGCGCATCTGGGATGCCGACTCGTCGAGGCCGCCGCGCACCTGGACCTCGATGAGCCCGGTGCGGCCGTCGTCGCATGGCAGCACGCGGGCAAGCTCGCGGAACTGACGGGACTTCGCGCACCGCTGGCCACCATTCCTCGCCGGGCGATCGACCGCCTCGTGACTCTCGGCGGCGCGCACGTCGGCGCGCAGTTGCAGGGCACGGACGTCCCCGCAGTTTTTCCGGGGCCGGTCGAGGTGGTGCGGCTCACCGAAAGGGAGCAGGCGGTCCTCACCGAACTCGCACACGGAAGTTCGGTGCGGGAAGCGGCGGCGAACCTGTTCGTTTCGGTGAACACCGTCAAGACGCAGCAGCGGACCCTGTATCGGAAGCTCGGGGCCCATTCGAAGGACGAGGCGCTCGGCGCCGCAACAAGACTGGGGCTCCTCGCCGAGGCCTACCCGGTCGGCGGGGACTGAGTCGGCGCCGGCCGCTGTCGCGCACCACCGCGCACACGCGGGCAGGCACTGCCCGCGGATCTATCTGACGTAGTGCAGCGTGTTGCCTCGTGGGACGTGGCTCAGGGTCAGCTCCTGCTCGGTGACCGAGAGCAGCACATACCGAACGGACAGATGGTCGGCGTCGTCGACGATCTCGAGGATCGTCGTGTCCGGTGCGGTCGACGGCGGAAGGTCGGGGGCGTCGTCCCGTCCCACGATCGCCCAGGTGCCGCTACGGGGCGGGACTCCGGTGTAGTCGCGGCTCGTTGTTCCATCCGGATTGAACGTCACGGATTCTGCAGGGTCGACCGCCGAGGTCCAACGGCCCGCGAGTTCGGCCGGTCGGTCGCCCGCCCGCAGCTGGAGGACGGCCCCGGATGCGGTCGCGGGGGACGGTGCCGACGCCGCGGTGACGGATGGCTGCGACGAGGACTCGGCGCAGCCCGACACACCCAGGGCCGCGACGGCCAGCGCCGCCGCAGCCGACGCCCTGTACCTGTCTGCCGTCATCCGGAAGGTCCCCTCGCGTGGTTCGACTACACGGTGACAGTAGGCCATCCGTTCGGTGAGGGTGGTGCCGGCCACTCGTCGCGCGCGGAGCCCGGTGTCGCACGCGTCGACGACGGTGTGGACAGGGTTGCCGGCGCCGGTGCGAGTTCGGCTGCCCGGGTGGGCCCGTCCGCGCGGTCGGCCACAGCAGCGGCGCGGGAATGGTTGTGGATTCCGAACGGGTCCAACAGATTCGGTCGATGCGCTCCGCCCGTGCTATTCCTCGGGCAGCGCGCGCAGTTCGTCGAACGCGGCCTCGAGGAGGTGTGCGTATGCGTCCGGGTCCCGCATCATCGCCGCGTCGGACGTGAACTCCACACTCAGCACGTCCCCGATCGACACCACACTGTGTGACAGACCGGCTCCCGGGTGGATCGGGGGGACATAGAACCCGTCCACGACGGGACTGCCGCCGAACATCAGGTCCGCGGCACCGCGCGGCATACTGGTGACCAGGGTGTTCGCCCATGTGACCGTGCTCTCCGTGCTTCTCGCTGCCGCGGCGGACTTTCGCTGGGAGAGGCGGAGGGCGATCCGGAGGTAGATCGCCGGCGCATGGTCGATCGGCGACTCGATGTCGATGGCCGATTGATGTTGCACCCGAGCCTTTTCGGCGATTGCCGATTCGTGGATGCGCCGCAGTCGTTCGATCGGTGTCGGTTCGTCGGTGTGAAGATCGACGAACATGGTGGTGATCTTGTTCGACGCGGCGACATGGGACCTGTCCCGGATCGAACGGGGGACCTGCGCGGCGAGGGCGCCATCGGGCGCTTCTCCGAGGCCGCCGAGATATGCGCCCAACCCGCCGCCGACGATCGTCAGGACGACGTCGTTGACCGACGTCCCGGTCGCTCTGGCGACCTCCCGGACATCCGACAGCGCGAACTTCGCTCGACCGAACGTCCGCTGCCCGCTCTGGTTGCCGTTGAACCGGGTGCGCGGGCGACGATGTCGGGGCGTGGACAGCGCGCCGGACTCGACCAGCGCGGTGAGGTCGCGCCGGGCCGCGGCGGACCTCACCAGGGACCTGCCCAAGCCGATGAACTGCGCCGGCAGGCGAAGCAGCGACGACACCGGACCGCGGATAGGTCCCCTCCTCCCTTCGAGGCAGGAGACGGCTTCCGGGTCGTCGAACAGTGCTCGGGCAACCTGGACGGCGCCCAACCCGTCCGTGGCGCAGTGGTGAAACCTCAGCACGACCAAGGTCGCGTCGTCGGGGATCCCGGCAACACCGCGGATCTCCGTGAGCAGGTGCAATTCCCAGGGGTTGTGAGCGAGGTCAACCGGCTGCTTCGTCGTTTCGGCAAGATGATCGGACAGGGCCCGCCATGACGTTTCGCCGATGCGCTGAACGCGGATGTGGTGGTCCAGATCGACGTCGGGCGCGAAGCTCCAGTACGGGTGGTCGAGATCGCCGGGTACCCGGACCAGTCGTCGGCGGAGCACCTCGGCCCGATCCAGACGATCTCGCATCCAGGACGCGGCTGAGGCGTGGGTCCGAATGGGGTGAGGATCGTGACGGGTGTCGAAAACGTAGACCGTCGTGATGACGTCCGGCGAGTGCTGCCGATCTGTCAGTTCGGAGTAGACGAACCACGAGTCTCGCCCGGCCAGTTGTACCGGCTCCGTGCACTCGCCTGCGGTGATCGGTTGGTCGTCCAAGGCTGTCCATCCTCCCCAGAGGATCCCTCGCGAACCCCCGGTTGATGGATCGATTCAATCAGATCTGCCGAGACCTACATTGTTAGTGATGCGTATGAATTGTCCCGCGTGTCGCGTCGAATCAATCGGCGTCGCCAGGGGTACCGAGTGAGGCAGTGGCAGAATTCGCCGGACCACATAGGGATGCAGGGTATTCGAGATTCTCGTGATGCCCGGCGAGGGGTGAGGGCGGCGCCTCAGTCGCCGGTAGCGGTGTCGCCGTTCGCGTTGCGCGAATTGGACAACGTCTCCATGAGGCCGCGCATGGCTCGCATGTCCGAGCGTAGTTCGTCGAGTTCGGAACGGAGGTCGTCCACGGTGTCGGTGGATGGTTCGGGGACGGTCTTCGCGGCGGGCACCGGTTCGCGCCGGCCGACCGTCGGAGACGGTTTCGGTTCCGTGTCGGTGCGTTCGGTTCGCGCCGGCGCGAACCCGTCGAGGAAAACCGATGTGACTGTGGCGGTTATTGATTCGATGTCGTCGGCGAGCGTTCTCCGATGCCATCTGACCGACTGGAACACGCACTCACGCATCATTCTCTGGAACTCGAAGACGTCGATGCCGGAATTGAATTCACCGACGCGCACGCCTTCGTCGACAACGTCGAACCAGGCCCGGTGCGAGGACTCGACGGCACCGGTGATCTCCGCGTAGTCGGGAAGCGCACCGAGGTTCTCGAACTCGTTCTGATAGATCTCGGTGGCGTAGGGGTGCTCGTGTGCGACCTCGAGCGAGACCTGCACCATGAGTCCGAGACGGTGACGCGCCGTCTCGGTCGCGGTCAGGACGATGTCGTAGCGGCGCACCAGGTCCGTCAGGAAACTCCTCAGGATCTCGGAGACGATGGCGTCCTTCGAGCTGAAGTAGTGATACAGCGTCCCGGAGTTCAGGCCCACCGCATCGGCGATCTCACGGATCGTGGTGGCCGACATGCCTCGTTCGGAAAAGAGCCGAGCCGATTCGGCCAGGATCATCTGACGCCGACTGGCTGTCACTGTTCACCTCTCGTGTCCGGTCCGACGATCTGTGCGCGTGCCGTATCCGAGGCTAGCAGCAGGTCAGGGCCGTTTACCCGAACTCTGTCGACGAACTCCTCGGCTTCTCTGCGCCGGGCCGGACGAGCATACGGCCTCGGCCGCGACCGTGCCGTCACCCGGTCGGGTCGGGGTCTGGGGGAGCGCCGTCTCATCAGTCGAACCAGGTCCAGTTCCAGGGTTCGATGTTACGAAGCACTCCGGAGAACAGGAGTGTGAATCCCTCCTCGGATGGCGCCGGCTCTAGCTCGATCCCACGCCGTGCCCGATCGGCCCTGTACCGGGCCGGATCTCCGTCGAGGAACACCATCAGAATCCGCACCTGGCCAGATGCACCGTGGTTGTCCTCTGCGAAGGTGACGCCGTCGTCGGCGTCGCGTCCCAGGTCGAGCGTGGTGCTCTCACTCGAGAAGGTCCACGCTCCGGCAACCCCCTCGCAGTCCAGCAGGGCGGGAATCACCTCGCGATCCTGCCTGGCGAAGTACTGCTCGCTTGCGATGGAGCTGGGGTCGAGGACCCGGATCGCGACCAGCGCAATGCCCCGGTTCGGGCGCATCGGCAGTGCGTCGGCGCCGAGCAGGCAGCGCGGGCTCACGTAGCCCTTGACCGGCATGAAGGTGCCCATCGCCAGCCGACGGCTGATCCGGATGTCGGGTCGCCGTCCGAGCTGGAACGTCCGGACCGCGAGCTCCTGCCACTCGGCGAAGCTCTCGTCGACCGGGGCCCGGAACCAGTAGCTGTTGACGTAGTGCAATCCGTCGAGTGCGTCGCAGGTCCGGGTGGATGCGGCGCAGTCCGGGCTGTGTACCCACCGCTCGCCGTGCACGACGCCGTCCAGAGCGAGGTTCTCGGGCCGATGGTCGAGTTGGTGCCAGGCGTTGTACTCCGCGTGTGAGGCCCGCTCCGTCACGTGGGTGAACGAGAAGAAGACCTTGCGGGCTAGCACGGTGCCGCCTCGGCCAGTGCCGGCTCGACGCGGGTGAACATCAGTTCCACATGGCGGTCGACCAGCGCGTCGGGCATCCCGGGCAGTCCGGCCCACAGATAGACGTGCTCGACGGGCATGCCGTGGGTGCGGAGTCGGATCTCGCGGGCGGCCGCCTCGGGCGTGGCGACGGTCAGCCCCGGCACCGATCCCGTCCGGTCGAACTCGGCGGTCAGCCCGGCCTCCAGATCGGCGGCACTCCGCGCGTCGCCGCGCCGGCTCTGGTAGGTCGCCTGCTGATGAGCCAGATGTGGGATCAATTGTCTCGTGGTCGATTCCGGGTCGTCGGCGACCACGATATCGAGCATTCCGCCGCGTCGAGCCGAGTCCGCGCCGTGGCCGCCCTCCTCGAGACCCGCGAGGTACGGCGCCGACAGCGCGGGATCGAGAGAGAGTAGTCCTGCGCCGAGGCGGCCGGCTCGCGCGGCGCCGCGGGGCCCTTGGTACCCGAGCCACATCGGCACCGGGTCCTGCACCGGCCCCGGCGTGACACCGCCGTCCGAGAGCAGGTTCCGCACGGCGGCGAACGCCCTGTCGGTGACGGCGTACCGGGCGCGGAAGTCCGAACCGAAGGCATCGAACTCCTCGGGGGACCACCCGGCGCCGAGCCCGAGTTCGAGTCGGCCGCCCGAGACCAGGTCGACCAGCGCGGCCTCCTCGGCGATGTGGACCGGATGCCGGTGGGGGGCGAGCAGCACGGCCGTGCCGATCCTGATGCGTTCGGTTCGGGCGGCGATCGCGGCGGCGAGGGTGAGTGGTTGCGGCAGGTAGCCGTCCTCGAAGAAGTGGTGCTCCGTCAGCCACACCGAGTTCGCACCCAGTTCCTCTGCCCGGACGACTCTGTCGAGCATCGCACGGTAGTGCTCGGCACCGGGGCGCTCCCAGCGGGCAGGGTTGCGCATGTCCAGAAACAGTCCGAGTTTCACGAAGTGGTGTCCTTGTCCGTGGGTGTGGTTGGGGAGCAGGCTCAGTCGGCGGTGGGAGAGGGAAGGGCGCCTGGAGTATTGATCTCTGCGGCGCCGCCCTCGCCCGGCTCGTCGTCGGCGCACGCGTCGATGTCCGCACAGTCGCGCGCGTCCTCGATCTCGGCTCCTCGGCCCACCTCGTTCTCGAAGGTGGCATTCCACTGGGTGAGCTGTTCTGCGGTCCAACCGAACTGGGTGCGTTCGTGGAGCAGACGATCGGCGATCCCCGCGACCATCGCCACCCGGGGTGCGCGTCTGGACTCGACCTGCCCGAGGATGTCCGCCGGGGTCAACGGCCGTGTCTTCGTGCGGTAGTGGGCCCAGGTGGCCTCGACAGCGTCGGATTCGGCGCAGTCCCTGAGTAGTTCGGCCCAGTAGTATTCACCGAACCCCTCCGGCGACGCGTACTGCTCGATTCCGGCGCGGATTCGCAGAATCTCCCGGCAGGTGAAGATGTCGACGGTCTTGACCCTGGTCACGACGCACTCGTATCGGGCGCGCGGTCCGCCGTGTCGCGCGACCACGTCAGGTTCTGGTCGCCCCACGAGCGCGGCGGGCGTGAGAAGACCTCCTCCAGCATCGGCATGAAGAACTCGAGGGGTTCGGAGTCGTAGTTCGGGTCGAACGACTCCTGGTCCCAGGCCGCGCAGAAGTGTGCGCACGCGTCGAAGTACGGGGAGTCCCGATACCGGTCACGACTGTCGGTCGGCATGCCGAGCTTGTCGCCGTAGTGGTAGGTCTGGAAGACACCGTGGTGCTTGACGATCCACACCGCCTCGTCGTCGAGCACCGGCCGCAGAATTGCAGCGGCGACCTCGCTGTGATTGTCGGGACACAGATCGTCGCCGATGTCGTGCAGCAGCGCGGCGATCACCAGATCGACACGGGCGCCCTCCCGATGAGCGCGGGTCGCGGACTGCAGCGAGTGCTCGTAGCGATCGACGCGGTAACCGAAGGTGTAGCCCTTCATCGACTCGAGGAGACGCACGACCGTCCCGAGCCAGTGGTCGCGTCGGTGGATCGCTGCCTCGTCCCGGATCAGCTCCATCTCCGCGGCGGTCGCCTCGTCCATCCGGGTGAATTCGACGGTGCGGGTGTCGTCGACCATGTCGGCCCCTCTCATATCTGGTTGATTGAACGGAATGGTCACGCGACGGGTGCGGCTGCCCCGCTCGGGACCTCCGTCTCCTCGGTGAGGGCGATGCCCTTGGTCTCGCGAGTGAAGTAGGCGGCCGCGACGACGGCCAACGCGAGCACGACGACGTACCACGTGAACAGGTCCGGCGTGCCGCGGGACGTGAGCCACGAATTGAGGTACGGCGCAGTGCCTCCGAAGATCGCGGCCGCGAGCGACACCGCGATTCCCGTGCCCGCTGCACGGGACTTGGTGGAGAACAGTTCGGCGAACCAGGCGACCTGGGTGCTGGCGGCGAGCGCCTGGATGATGAGCGCCAGGGACATCGCGATCGCCAGGGTGCGGGCCGAGCTGTCGAGCATGCCCGACAGCGGGAAAGCGAACAGGGCGATGAGCACGCCCCACAGGATGTTGTTGGGGCGCCGGCCGAAGCGGTCCGCGGCCAGGGCTGCGAGCGGCAGGGCGGCGATGAAGACGAGGTTCGCGACCACGCCGGCCCACATCGCCAGTTTGTCGTTCACGTGGTGAAAGCTGATGGCGTACGCGGGAGCGTTCACCGACCAGGTGTACGAGAAGACCGATGTGCCGCCCACCAGGAGGACGACCCGCAGGATCGAGCCGCGCTGCGCCCAGATGTCGCGGAGCGCAGATCGGGCCGACGATGGCGCCGCGGCGGCCTCGGTCTCGGCGGCGTGGTCGGAGAAGGCAGCGGATTCCTCGAGGCCGCGGCGCAGGTAGAGCGCGAAGAAGCCGAGCGCGCCGCCGATCAGGAACGGGATGCGCCAGCCCCAGTCGGCCATCGCTTCCGAGTCGATCGCGGTGCGCATGACGGCTCCGAGGAGTGTGGCGAGCACCGTTCCGCCGACGGTGGACATGATCACCGTGCTGCCCCACAGTGCGCGGTTGTCCGGCCGCGCGACCTCGGCGATGTAGGTGTACGAGCCGCCCTGCTCACCGCCGTGTGCCACACCCTGGAGGCACCGAACGAGCAGCAGCCACAGCGACGCGAACACGCCGATCCGTTCATAGGTGGGTGCGATCGCGATGAGGACACTCGATGCCGCGACGAGTGACATCGTCAGCACCATGACGAACTTCCGTCCCTTGCGGTCGGCGACGAGGCCGAACAGCAGGCCGCCGATCGGGCGCATCACGAACCCGACCGCGAACACGGCCATCGTGGACAGCAGGTTCGACACCTCGTTGGTCGAGTGGAAGAACTGGTTGGAGAAGTAGACCGCGAAGATCGCGAACACGGTCCAGTCGAACCATTCCAACGTGTTACCGAGATTGACCGCCAGGATCATCCGCGCCTTGGCCCGGAGCGTGGACGGGGTTGTTGGCGTTGGACCCTTCGGGGCGTCGTTGCTCGAGGGTGTTGCGGTCATGCCGGTTCTCCTTGTCGGGCGGGTCTCGGTGGTGTTGTCGTGGTGGCGGATCAGGCAAGGCGGTCACGGGCCGACGTCCCGGCGGGTACCGGAAAGCGGCAGGGCTCAGCGCGAGAGTGATGGGGCCACACGGTGTATGGCGCAGGTCACAATCTAGATCTATCCATAGTTGATGTCAATCAACCGTTTGACTGGGTCGGAAGTGGCTGCGTGCGTGAATCCTGCCGAGTCCGTCCTCGGCGCGTTGCGCTCCACATCTGTGCAGGTCGAGGGGGGTGAGGAGGTCGAATGGCGGATGTGGGGCGGGGTGGGTGCGGCTCGGCCGCCGGTTCAGTTGCCCGATCTGGCGGTGGCTTACATCGCTATCTTTTGTAAGATAGAGTGCGATCCGTCCGAATCTGTGACCCTGATCTCATCCCCTGGAGGCGTTGTGACCGTGTACGACGAATCGACGGCGATCGGAGGTGGCGTGGACCCGGTGGGTGAGTGGAGGCCGCGCGCCACGCCCCCGATCGGGGTCGAGCTCAGCAACGAGCAGAAGCTCGCCTGCGCGTTCCGAACCTTGGCGCACAACGGTTTCAGCGAGAACATGGCCGGCCACATCACCTGGGCCGACCGGGACGACGACAGCCTTCTCATCAACCCGTGGGGGCTGTGGTGGGAGGAGGTCTCGGCCTCCGACGTATGCCGCGTCGACGCGAACGGTGTTGTGATCGAAGGCAAATGGGACGTCACTCCCGCCTATCACATCCACACCGAACTGCACCGGCGTCGTCCGGACGCCCGGGTGGTGATCCACAACCACCCGTACTACGTGACACTGCTGGCCGCCGTCGGTGTGCTGCCGATGATCGCGCACCAGACCGGCAGTCTGTACGACGACGACCTGTCCCTGGTCGACGAGTACGGCGGCGAGGTCAACGATGCCGAACTCGGCAGGGATCTCGCCGACCAGATCGGTGACCGCAACAACGTGATCCTCGCCAGCCACGGCATCATCACCACCGCCGACACGATCGAACTCGCGGTCTACCGCGCGGCGTCGATCGACAGGTTCTGCCGGCTCGCGTACGACATCCTGTTGCTCGGCAAGGACCCCCTGCCGATCGAGAAGAGCATCCGCGTCGCGATGCAGAAGGCGCTCGTCGAGCGCGCCTCCGGCGTCTACTGGGCCGGCGCGGTTCGCAAGCTGCTCCGGACCGATCCCGACGTTCTCGACTGAGTCCGTCCACCCCAATCCCCGTTCCGGGCTGCGTATGTAGCGCAGCCGGATTCACCGACCCACGAACAATCGAGGAGTGTGCGAGATGGCCAATCTCGACGAACTGATCCACAACACCGACTTCACCCAGAACGTCAAGGGAAAGGTGACTTTCCTGCCCGAGCCGGAGAAGGCGCACCGGCCCTTCCCGTTCATCTCGGTCGACGACCACATCGTCGAGCCCAAGGACACCTTCGAGGGTCGCCTGCCGGCGAACCTCGCCGACCGGGCTCCCAAGGTCATCCACCGTGACGGCGCGGACATCTGGGTGTACGACGGCAAGGAGATCCCGAACGTCGGCTTCAACGCGGTCGTCGGACGTCCGGTCGACGAGTGGGGCTTCGACCCGCAGCGCTTCGAGGACATGCGCCGCGGTTCGTGGGACATCCACCACCGAGTCAAGGACATGAACCTCTCGGGTGTGTATGCGTCCCTGAACTTCCCGTCGTTCCTCCCCGGATTCGCCGGCCAGCGTCTGCAGCTGAGCACGAACGATCAGGAACTGGCGCTCGCCGCGACCCGCGCCTACAACGACTGGCACCTGGAGGAGTGGGCGGGCCCGTACCCGGACCGCATCATCCCCTGCCAGATCCCGTACTTCCTCGACCCGGAGATCGGTGCACAGGAGATCTACCGCAACGCCGAGCGCGGCTTCAAGGCGGTGACCTTCTCGGAGGGTCCGCACGCGCTGGGGCTGCCGTCGGTGCACTCGGGACACTGGGATCCGATCATGCGGGCGTGTGAGGAGACGGAGACCGTCATCAACCTGCACATCGGCTCGTCCAGCACGTCGCCGAGCACGTCGGAGGACGCCCCGCCGGACGTGTCCGGCACGCTGTTCTTCGGCTACGCCATGTTCGCGACCGTCGACTGGCTGTTCTCGAAGATTCCGGTGCGCTTCCCGAACATCAAGATCGTGATGTCGGAAGGTGGAATCGGTTGGGTTCCGGCCCTTCTCGACCGCCTCGACCACATGACCACGTACTCGTCGATGTACGGCACCTGGGAAGGTGTCGACATCTCCCCGGCGGACGTGCTCAAGCGGAACTTCTGGTTCTGCGCAGTGGAGGATCCGTCGACGATGGTGCTGCGGGACCGGATCGGTATCGACCACATCCTCCTCGAGGAGGACTACCCGCACAGCGACAGCCTGTGGCCGCGCACCATGGAGGTCGTCAGCGAGTCCATGAAGGGGCTCTCGGCCGACGAACTGCGCAAGATCACGTGGGAGAACGCCTCGAAGCTGTACCGGCATCCGGTGCCGCAGAGCGTGATCGACGACCCGAACAGTTTCTGACCGAGGGCTGGGCGGGTCCGGGTCGGCCGGGCCCGCTCAGCCGAAGAAGAGGCGGTCCCGCGCGACCGCGGGGTCGAGGGAGACGGGAGGGCGCTCCGGGTCGTGCGGATAGGTCTGCAC
The DNA here is from genome assembly GCF_053589375.1 of Rhodococcus sp. NPDC003348. Lineage (NCBI taxonomy): Bacteria > Bacillati > Actinomycetota > Actinomycetes > Mycobacteriales > Nocardiaceae > Rhodococcus > Rhodococcus sp. NPDC003348. The sequence continues at coordinate 112,717 of NZ_JBSFRT010000013.1, read as the reverse complement.
GTCCCGGAGGTGCCGGGCCGCGATCACCCGGGCCGATGCGGCGTCGCCGTCCTCGATGCACTGCAGGATCTGGCCGTGTACGGCCAGGGCCTGCGCTCGTTCGGCCGGCGGAATCCTCTCGGGGTCGGCTCGCTCGTTGGCCCAGTCCGTGACGTGACTCGACCACAGGGCTTCGAGGGCGCCGGCCAACACGATCAGTGACCGGTTTCCGCACAGCTTCACCACGGATTCGTGGAACCGCCGCGAGAGCGTGGTCGCGGCGACGAGGTCGTCGACCTTGGACAGCGATTCCTCGTGCAGGGCGCGCAGGACCGGAACCACCTCGGTGGCGCGGTCGTCGCGTTCCGCGCACAGGGCGGCGCACATCGGTTCGACCTCGTGCAGGGCCCGGCCGACGTCGTCGATGTCGGTTCCCGACATCGCGAGCACCATCGAGAGGCTGTAGGCGACGTTTCCGGGGGTGGGGCGATGGACCACGGCGCCGCCGCGATTTCCGCGGCGGACCCGGACGAGACCCTCGGCCTCGAGGATCCTCAGCGCCTCGCGCAGGGATTGGACGTTGACCGGGTATTGCTCGCGCAGCTCGGCTTCCTTCGGCAGGAGGTCGCCCTCGGCGAGGTCGCCGCGCAGGATCCGCTCGCGGATCTGGTCCGCTACCATCTCGGCCAGTCGCCGCCAGCGCAGGCTGCTCGGGTCGGGGGCCGGTGACTTCCGGTCCTGTCCCTGTGCGGACACCGCCGTCACATCCTTCCGGTCTCGGTCGTCCTTCCGTCGCAAAGTTACCAAACTTACTGAACTTGGGTTGCGGGTGTCGATGCAGTTGCGTCCGGCCGGATCACCCACGCGTCCACAGCGGTTGTTCGCCACGGCACACTCGCGCGACGTTGGCGGCGGTCATCTCGAACATCCGCTCGCGGGCGGTCGAACTGCCGCAGGCGACGTGCGGGCTCAGTAGGACGTTGTCCAACCCGAACACTGGACTGTCGGCCGCGAGTGGCTCACGGGCGAAGACGTCCAGCGCGGCCCCCGCCACCGACCCGGACCGGATCGCAGCGGCGAGCGCGCCTTCGTCGACAACCGGACCGCGAGCGACGTTGACCACCAGCGCTTCCGGGGGAAGCAATGCCAATTCGCGGGCGGAGATCAGGCCGTCGGTCTGTGCTGTTGCCACCGTCCGGCCCGCATCTGGGCATCGGCCCAGCCGATCGAACGGCACAGACCGGCCGTGGCCGCGACCGCCCACTCCGACACCGACGTGGCGTTGCCTCCCGGCGTGTTCGCCACCGGGACACCGACGTTCGTCCAGGCATCGACGTCGATGTAGGCAATGCCGACCCCGGGTTGCTGGATCAGCCGCAGGTGGCCGCCCATCGCCGCCTCCGCGGCGCCGAGCGGCAACCGCCCGCTCCAGTCCGCAACGACGATGTCGACGTCCGGCAGCAGGACCCGGACTTCGTCGACGGTACGGGCAGCGGGCACCACGACGGCCGCGGCATCGCCGACGGCGCGCCGCACCGCCTGCTCGATCGCGGGCTCCGGCGTGAGCACCAGGATTCGGGGCCGCTCCACTGCCGCCGTGGTTCGCCCTTTCGGGTCTGTGTTGGCGGTGTCCACGACATCGTGCCGGTTTTCCATGTGTGACGGATGCTTTCGACGACAGAAGTGCCGGGTCAGCGCGTGAGGAACTCGGTCACGAGCGACTCGAAGTCGTGTTTGCGCTCGACCTGGGCCCAGTGCCCGCATTCGCCCAGGATGTGCAGGTCGGCTTTGGGCATGCGCCGCAGCGCGAACAGGGCGCCGTCCGGCGGGAGCATGCGGTCGTCGCGGCCCCAGGTGACAAGGGTCTTGTGCGGAATCTCGTGGGTCCGCGCCCACAGCGGTGCCTTGCCGGGCAGCGCCAGCGACGCCATCACTGCGCGCATGCGCTCGATGGCTCGGGGTGCGGTGGCATTGTTCCAGCGCTCGTCGAGCAGTTGTGGCGTGACGATGGCGGGGTCGTAGACCATCGAGTCGACCCACGCCTCGAGTGCCTCTCGGGTGGGGTCGACGAGGAAGTCGCCGAGGCGCCGGGCGCCCTCGCTCATCATCGGCCCGAGCAGCGGCGCGTACAGCCCGCCGGGTCCCATCAGCGCCATGCGCTCGACTCGTTCGGGTGCGATCGCCGCCGTCTCGAGTGCGACCCATCCGCCCATGGAATTGCCTAGCAGATGCGCTTTTTCGATGCCGAGATCGTCGAGCAGCGTGACCATCGATTCCGCGGCGATCTCGGGATACGGGCGGTCGTACTCCAGGTCCGGGCTCGCGCCGAAGCCCGGCATGTCGACGACGATGGTGCGGAAGTTGCGCGCGAAGACCGGCAGGTTCTTCGAGAAGTTGGACCAGCCGGACACGCCCGGGCCCGACCCGTGCAACAGAACGAGGGGATGGCCCTCGCCTGCCTCGTGGTAATGCAACTTGTCCGTGGCCGACGGTCCGCGGGTGGTGTCGGCGTAGTCGAGGGTGTCCATGTCGATCCAATCTCTCTCGCGGCGAGGGTATTCCGCCACGCACAGCGAAACGGTGAGCCCACGCGAAACCACGACCCGCTCCAGTGGGACTCGTCATGTGAGCTGAGTCACGAATGATGCACACCGTAGCGCCCGAAGACCTATTGATCAAACACACGGTTGGTAGTCCCAATCAAGCGATTGATCGAACGGACTCTTGACGCTACCGTGGGTGGCCGGGCCGTCGTGTGACGGCCGACACGATCATGAGTTCGGGCCTGGGAGGCAGTGATGGACAACGCGGCGGCTGCGCGCTATCGGGAAGCCGGCTGGTGGGGTACGCGTTCGCTCGGTCAGGTGATCGCCGACCACGCGGGGAGGATTCCGGAGAGGCCGGCGTTCCTCGCCGGCGCGGACCGGACGAGCTGGCGTGAGTACGACACCTACGCCGACGCGATCGCGGCGGCGCTGGTGGCCGCGGGAATCGAGCCGGGGGACCGTGTCGGTGTGCTCCTTCCGGACACCGCCGATGTGCATGCGGCGCTGGTGGGGACCGAGCGCGCCGGGCTCGTGGCGATGGGCATCGGGGCACGTGCCGGAGATGCCGAGATCACCCACCTGCTGGGTCGTTCCGGCGCGGTCGCCCTGATCTCGAGGGCGGACGATCGAGGCCGAGGCCTCGATCAACTCGGGCAGCTCGTGCTCGCGGCCGGGTTGTCGGTCCGCGTGCACCTGGTTGTCGGGGCCGGGCGGGTGCAGGCGCTCCGTCGGCTCGACGCCGGACGCTGGCGTGAGGTCCCGGTCGAGTTCGCACCGGCCGATCAGGTGCGTCCGCGTGCCCTCGGCCCGGACGACGTCTCGATGCTGAACTCCACTTCGGGGACCACCGGCCTGCCGAAGTGCGTGGTGCAGTTTCAGAACCGCTGGATGCACTTCTCCCAACTGGCCATCGAGGCCGGCGAACTCGGCGACGACGAGGTGTTCCTCGCGGCGGTGCCGGCCCCCTTCGGCTTCGGGCTGTGGACGAGCCACTTCGCGCCGACGATGCTCGGGGCGCCCGCGGTCCTGTTGCCCCGCTTCAACGCCGACGAGATGGTACGGAAGATCGCGGAGGAGCGGGCGACCGTCCTGTTCTGTGTCAGTACGCAATTCCGCATGCTGCTCGCGTCCGATCTGGCGGATCAGGTCGACCTGTCGTCCCTGAGGGTCATGTTCACCGGCGGCGAGGCGGTGCCGTACCGCGACGCGGCACGATTCGAGGACCGGACCGGGGCCACAGTGCTGCAGTTCTTCGGGTCGAACGAGAGTGGCGCCTTCAGCTACACGACGACCAAGGATCCCCGGGAGAAGCGGCTGACGACCGCCGGACGGATCGTGCCGTCGATGACCGTTCGCCTGTACGACGACGAGGGACGAGACATCACCGCGAGTGGCGGACCGGGGCAGCCGGGTGGCACCGGGCCGCTCCTGAGCCTGGGGTACTACGACGATCCGGTGGCCAGCGGCGAACTCTATGCACCCGACGGCTCGCTGCTCATGGGTGACCTGGTCACGATCGACGACAGCGGCTACCTCACCGTCGTGGGGCGCAAGGCGGAGATCATCATCCGGGGAGGAAAGAACATTTCCGCCGCCCATGTGGAGCGGGAGGTCGAGACCCACCCCGACGTCGAGATGGCGGTGGCCGTGGGACTGCCGGACGACGTCTTCGGCGAGCGGGTCTGCGTGGTGGTCAGCGGGAGTTCCGCTGCCGGGCTGACGCTCTCGGACCTGACCACGCATCTGGCCGGGCACGGAATGACCAAGGAGTACCTGCCCGAGTATCTGCTCGTGGTCGACGAACTGCCCCGCTCCTCGGGAGGAAAGCTGGCCAAGGGGCAGGTCCGGGATCTGGCCCTGGCGGCGCGAGCCGCCGGTGACATCGAGGCCGCGGGTGGCGTCGACCTTCGCGTCGAGGCAGGCAGGGGAGCGTCGGGATGAGTTCTCTTGCGACGGTGCTCGTTCCCGGCGGGAGCGGCGGACTCGGTGTGGCAGTCGTCGAGCGGTTGTTGCGCGACGGCCGCCGCGTGGTGGTGCCGTCTCGTTCCGTGGACGCCGATCGACGTCTGGCCGGGCTCGCCGACAGTGAGCGACTCGAACTGGTCCGTGCCGACCCGTTGGACGAGGCGGCGGTCGGTCGCATGGTCGAGGTGGCCGCCTCGCGGCCCGACGCCCCTCTGCGCGGACTGGTGAACCTGGTCGGTGGTTTCGCGATGGGTGGACGAGTCCACGAGACCAGCGTGGAGGACTTCGATGCACAGTTGCGCCTGAACGTGCGCCCGACGTTCCTCGCCTGCCGGGCGGTGCTCCCTCACATGATCGCGGCCGGAGGCGGGTCGATCGTGTGCGTCTCGAGTACGGCCGTCCGCGCCCCGTTCTCGGGGCCTGCGGCTATGTCACTTCGAAAGCCGCCGTGCTCTCCCTCGTCGACGTGCTGGCCACCGAGTATCGCGCAGACGGAGTGCGGGCCAACGCCCTCTTGCCCACGGTGATCGACACCCCCGCCAATCGCAGGTCGCAACCGAATGCGGACCGGGCCGGGTGGGTTGCGCCCGAACTCGTCGCTCGGACCGTCGCGTACTTCGTGTCCGAGGAGTCCGCCCCCACGACCGGAGCCCACGTGCCGGTGTCGGTGGTCGGTCGTCGTGAGAGTTCCACCCGCTGAGAATTGACCACAGTTGTCGCCCCGCCGCCGGTACGAAGACAACACGCCCGTGGTTCCAGATCTGTCCGCCCGCGAAAAGGAGGTCCCCGTGACCGAGATCGACCAGCCGACACCCATGGTCGGCTTCACCAGAATGGACGAGTCGACGAAGGAGGACATCGAACTCATCGTCACCGAGTCGAAGAAGTTTCTGAACGATCGCCTGGTCGACACGATGATCGACCTGCTCGACTCCCTCAAGGGACCCACGCTCGGCTACCAGGTCGACCGCTACGAGCACTCGCTGCAGACGGCGTCGAGAGCCCACCGCGAAGGGGCCAGGACCGATCTGGTCGTCGCCGCCCTGCTGCACGACGTCGGCGATGCGATGGCACCGGCGAACCACGCGGAGCTGGCGGCCTCGATCGTCCGTCCTTACCTGGACGCGGAGTCGACCTGGGTCGTGCAGCACCACGGCATCTTCCAGGGGTACCACTACTGGGACCGTCTCGGGCTCGACACGAACGCCCGCGAGAAGTTCCGCAGTTCACCGTATTTCGACACATGTGCCCACTTCTGCGCCGAGTGGGACCAGGTGTCCTTCGACCCGGCCTACCCGACCCTCCCGATCGATCACTTCGTGCCGATGTTGCGTGAGGTGTTCACCCGCCCGGCATCGGGATTCGGATCGGACTGACCCGGACCGACACCGGCACACCGCCGTCGGTCGGATGCCGCACAGGCGCCTGCAGCTCGACGAGCCGTGGGCGCCTGTCCGCGTGGCGGGGAGGACCCGGGGAGGCGTTCCGTCATCGTTGTCGGTGCGGTGACCCGGTCCGACCGCGTCCGGTGCGGCCGCGGGCCTGCTCGACGGCTGCCGAGATGGGCATGGACACCGCGGGCCCGTGTCCGGGGACCACCGTGTCGGCGTCGAGAACCGCGAGACGGTCGAGTGCGGCGACGGTGTCCGGCTTCCCGTGATCGAAGACCGGTGGGAGCAGTTGCGGGCCGATGATTTTCGCCAGCGGGTGCGCCGTGACGAGAGCATCGCCGGTGATGATCACCCCGTGCTGCGGCAGGTGGAACGCCGTGTGGCCGGAGGTGTGGCCGTGGGTCGCGACGGGCACCGGCGCCCCCGGCAGGTCGAGAGGGCCGTCCGACGTGAACGCGCGAGCGTCGCTCACGGAGAGCGACCTGGTGGCGCCGACCCGCGCGATCCGCAGCAGCCACGGCAGCACGCCGTGCCTGTGCGCCATCGGGATGAAGTCCTTGCCGGTGGCCTGCTCGAGATGGTCGCGCCGTGCGTGGGCGACCTCGGTGGGGTCGGTGAACACGGGTGTCCCGTAGCGCTCGTGGAAGGCGACGATCGCACCCATGTGATCGATGTGGGCGTGGGTGAGCAGCAGTCCCCGAATGTCCTCGGGGCGTCGGCCGAGTGAGTGGATGGCGCGTTCCACCGCGCGGACGTCGCCGGGGTAGCCGCCGTCGATCAGGGTCAGGGCGTCGCCGTCGCGCAGGATCACCACGTTCACGTCCGTTCCGGTGGCACGGAACACGTGCGGGGCAACTTCCTCGAGTGTCGTCACGGTTCACCATTGTGCGGCATCGCGGTCCCCGGGATGCCGCTGCATCGGTCCGGACGCTCGACGGGTCGGTGGTCGCGCACCGCCGCATGCCCCAAGACGAATTTGGAACAGTTCCAACATTGTTCGTGGTCCAGAGTGGGATGCTCGGACATTCGGATCCCCTCTGTCCGGAGTTGAGGGGATAGGATTGTCTGACTTGCTTCCGTGTGGACCACAGGACGAAGGATGAGGCGATCCTGCGCCTTCGATGGCCGGTGCCCGCGTCTTTCACGTCGTCGACGTCACCGCATGTCTCGACGGCCGACCGAGTGTGTCCGCCTCGGGCCATCGCTTCAGAAAGCCGTCAACTCTCGGTGACGCGGATTCGTCAACTTGGAGCGGGCAGAACCCGGTACGACGAAAGGATTTCCGATGTTCACGTGCAAAGGCAAAGCTCTTGGTCGAACGGCGGGGCTGATCGCGGTGGTGGGCGCATTCTCGTTGGCGGCACCGCCGGCCGCGTCGGCCGCGCCCGCCGCTTTCGTACCGTCCTCGATATCGAGTTGCGCGCCCGGCGAATGGCTCACATTCACGGCCGAGCGGGTGGCACCCGACCGAATCAACTACACGACCACCGCGCCGCTGGCGAAGTGGAACGGAGCCATCGTCCAGTGGACCAACCTGACCACCGGCGCCCAGGGCTTCGCGTTCATGAATGCCGCGGTTCCGGCGAGCGTCGGGCTGGGTCCCGTCCTGAGCCAGGTGGCGGGTTTGCTGCCCTGCTATGTGTCTTCGGGTGTGGTGATGTCCTGATCGTGTTCAGCCGATGACGGCGGGCGCCTCGACTTCGACGAGTACGTCCGGCTCGACCAGGTGATCAACGCCGATGAGGGACACCTGCGGCGTCGGAAGCGGCGGTCGATCGGGTTCGGTGCCCTTGCCGGTCGCCGCCGGTCAGTCGGGCACCGTGCCGTCCGGCATGGTGGCGTCGGTGAGATCGGCACCGGCCAGGTCGACGGCGGCGAGGTTCGCGCCGGTCAGATTGGCCTTGCCCAGGTAGGTGCCGACCAGGGTGGCGTCGGTCAGGTCGGCTTCGCCGAGGTAGGCGCCGGTCATGTACGCACCGGAGAGGTCTGCGCCGGTGAGATCCGCGTGCCCGAGATAGGTCGACGTCAGGTAGGCCATCGTCAGGTCGGCGTTCCGCAGGACGGCCCGGGTGAGATACGCGCCGGTGAAGTTGGCGTCATGGGCGACCGCCCCCGTGAGATCCGCCCTCGCCAGGTCGGTGCCGACCAACTCGGCGGAGGTCAGATCGGCCCCCGCGAGCGTGGCGTCCGTGAGGTCGGCTCCCGACAGGTCGGCGCCGGTGAGGTCCACGCCCGCGAGGTCGGCGTTCGCCAGGTTGGCGCCCGACAGATCGGCATCGACGAGGCTGACGCTCGAGTCGCGTTCGGCCCGTTGGGAATTCCAGGACGCAACGTCCGAGCGCAGCAGGTCCAGCGGATTCGCCTGCGATGTCGATGTCATTGAACCCCCAGGACGACAGCGGTGGTCGGCACCCGAGCCGGGCCGGCCGAATTTCCGAGTGATGCGGACGTCGCCCGCCGTGTTGACCGCGTAAAACTAGCAGCGACCGGGTGGCCTGCGGGCGGTCTCGCGCCCATTTGCCCGGCCGGGCCTAGCGGCCCGAATTCCGGACTGCCCGTGCCGGCGCAACGGCCCGGTCGCGCCTGCGCCCCCTTGGGTGTTGGGTGGATGCGAGCAGAAGGGGTGTCAACCATGATCCTTCCGAAGGTCCGAGACCCTCGGTTCGTGACGATCCGTCGCGGTGGGACGCTCACCGATTCGGATCACCATCTCCTCGCTCTGTGGGCGGCGTCGTGCGCGGAGCACGTCCTCGGGTACTTCGAGTCGGTTCGGCCCGAGGACCCGCGGCCGCGTCAGGCGATCGAGCATGCCCGTGCCTGGGCGCGTGGCGAGGTGACGATGACCCAGGCTCGCACCGCGGGTGGTCACGCGATGGGCGCGGCCAGGGACCTGCGTGGGGCGGCACGGCACGCCGCGTACGCCGCCGGTCAGGCCGGGGTCGTCGCACACGTCGCCGCGCACGAGCTCGGTGCGGCCGCCTATGCGATCAAGGCCGCGCGTGCTGCCGCGCCGGACGGCGAGGATGAGGCCGCAGGGCGATTCGAGTGCCGGTGGCAGCGGGGCCGGCTTCCGGAGGCGATTCGCGAGCTCGTCCTCGACGACCAGCAGCTGCGGAATGCCATCTGCTGGTCGGTGTTCGACTGCTGACCGCGCGCCGGGTGCGTGGACGGCATTGCCGAAAGGGCTTGACAATCTACAACCAAGCGGTTGTATGTTTGAACTGTGAATGGAGACGACGAGGACCGGGCGGACGCCCTGTTCCACGCGCTCGCCGACCGCACCCGGCGCGACATCATGCGCCGCGTGCTCGCCGGGGAGCACTCGGTTTCCGCGCTCGCGGCTGAGTACGACATGAGCTTCGCCGCGGTGCAGAAGCACGTCGCCGTGTTGGAGAAGGCCGGGCTGCTCGTCAAGCGACGCAGTGGTCGGGAGCAGCTGGCCAGCGGCGACGTGGCGGCGGTGCGATCGGTGGCGTCCATGCTCACCGAGTTGGAGCAGGTGTGGCGTGGGCGCATCGCACGCATCGACGAACTCATCGCATCAGACTCGACCAAGGAGGGCTGAGGAATGCCTGTGACCGACGTCAAGCAAGATCTCGACAACCTGACCCTGACCATCACGGCCGATTTCGCCGCACCGGTGGAGCGGATCTGGCAGATCTACGCCGACCCGCGCCAGCTCGAGAAGGTGTGGGGCCCGCCGAGCCACCCCGCGACCGTGGTCGACCACGACCTCACCCCGGGTGGCCGCACGACGTACTTCATGACCGGACCGGACGGCGACAAGTTCGCCGGATACTGGCAGATCACGGCGGTCGACGAGCCGACGAGCTTCTCCTTCGTCGACGGTTTCGCCGACACGGACTTCAACCCGAACCCCGCCCTGCCGGTCTCCCGGAACGTCTACACCTTCGCCGAGCATGACGGCGGCACTCGCGCAACCTACGTGAGCACCTTCGAGTCGGCCGAGGCGCTGCAGCAGGTCTTGGACATGGGAGTGATCGAGGGTTCCTCGCTGGCGATCAACCAGATCGACGACCTGATCGCCGCCTGAGAGCGCGCCGCGGCCGGACCGTCCCCGTCGGGGCGGCCGGCCGTTCCGCGGCGAGAACCGCCTGCCCTGGCCCGGTCGGGCGCCTGTTCGGGCGTTAGGGGATGAGAACGAGTCGTCCGCGCACGCCGCCTTCGGCCAACCGGGTGTGGGCTGCCGCTGCATCCTCGAGCGGGTAGGTCTGTGCGACGCGGGCCACGATTACCCCCTGGTCGGCGAGGCGGGAGAGCTCGGCGAGCTGGGCGCCGTCGGCCCGTACGTCCAGGGCGTCGACGCTGACGCCGCGCTCCGACTCCGGTTCCTGCCCCGGCCACAAGCCGACGTACGAGCCACCGTCGCGGACAGCGTCGATCGCCTCACGGCCCAGGCCCGCGGCGTCGAGCACGCCGTCGAAATCGGCAGACCCAAGGTCCGCTCCGCGGGACAGGAAGTGCCCGGCTCCGCGCGAGAGCAGGAAGGGCTCGTCACCGACAGAGGCCAGTGCTGTGACCTCCAGGCCCATCCGGTGAGCCAGCTCCGCCGCGTGTCCTCCGACTGCGCCGGCCGCTCCCGTGACCAGTAGGCTCTGCCCCCGCCGCAGCGCCATCATGTCCAGGGCCTGAGCGGCGGACAGCGCGTTGAGGGGGAGCGCCGCGGCATGCACGTCGTCGAGGGATCCGGGCGACGGGGCAATGGCGGTCGCGTCGAGCACGACGTGATCGGCATGTGTGCCAAGCGGTTTCACGTGGCCGGTGGCCAGGCCCATGACCCGATCCCCGACCGCCCAGTCGACCCCGGCGCCCACGGCATCGATCGTGCCGGCGACATCCCAGCCCAAACCGATCCGCTCCCCATCGTTGCCGAAGACTCCCGAACGCATGGCAACGTCCACCGGATTCAGCGCAGCCGCGCCGACCTTGATCCTCACCTGCCCGGGTCCCGGGACCGGTACCGGGACCTCGGTGATCTCCACTGACTCGGGCCCGCCGAAGCGGGAAACGGTTGCGGCGCGCATGAACATGGTCTTCCTTCGGGGAGGGGTGCGGGCGCGGGCTCCCGCATCGGCTGAAACTTCCGCTGCTGCTCGTGGGCGAAGCCCGACCGTCGAAACCGGCCGGAGGCGTGACAGCCCGGCGCGGGGGCCGCCGCCCGTGCAGGTGCCAGCGGGCTGCATCCAGGCGATCGACGCTGCGGAAGGTCGTTCGTCGACGGTGCCTGGTTACACAGCTCTGAACTGGTGCCTTACGAATAGTGCGTGACTCCATGATGGGGCAGTATCGAAGGCGATACAAAACGCACACGCGTGTGCGGAAGGCAGGTGCGCCATGGAACCCGATCCGAACACGGGGCACAACGGGGCGCTTCCCGGGCCGTGCTCCCGATGGCCGGCGGAGCAGGGGGAGACCATTCGGCAGATCATCGAGCGGGCCGGCAACAAGTGGGCCGTGCTCGTCGTCGGTTCGCTGCGGGGCGGGCCTCTGCGTTACACCGACCTGCTGCGCTCCATTCCCGGTCTCTCGCAGCGAATGCTCACGCACACCCTGCGCCAGCTGCGGCGTGACGGTCTCGTCACCAGAAGCGCCTATCCCGAAGTGCCGCCGCGCGTGGAGTATGCACTGACCGATCTGGGTGCCACCCTGCTCATCGCCATCACCACCCTGATCGATTGGGCCGGTACCCACCACGACGAGATCCAGGAGAACCGCGCGCGATTCGACAAGGCCGAGGCCACGACCTGAGGCAGGGCTCCACTTCACAACAGCGAGTGGAGAATTGACGTGGCACGATATCGATGGTGCCAGGCCGGTTTGCGGGTGCGGACGTCGCTGATCAGTCCAGCGATGACGTCGGCACGTGCGAGGTGGCCGCTGGAAAGAAAGTGGCTTTCGGCAACCGAACGGGTGGTCTTGACCGGACTGGGCAATTGGACCACGCTGAAACCATCAAACCTCGCCGGCGTGAAGTAGGTGGTCGGTGTGCCAGTCGAAGCGGACCGAGGCAAGCACCCGGTCAGCGCGGGGTTGGCCGGGCCGTACGGCCATCCGTTCCACCCGATCCTGGTGAACGTGCCGATCGGGGCATGGGTGGCGAGCTTGGTGTTCGACATTGGGTCGCGGGTCGTCGACGAGCCTGGCTTCCTCACCCAAGGATCGGTGTGGCTGATCGCGATCGGGGTCCTCGGGGCTCTGGCCGCGGCGATGATCGGCTTCCTCGACCTGTTCGCAATACCGCCGGGGACGCCGGCGTTCCGCACCGGCCTGGTGCACATGGCCCTCAATCTCGCGGTGACAGCGGCGTTCGCGGTCAACTTTCTCTGGCGTCAGTCGGAGTACGGGCAGCCACATCCGGTCAGTGTCGGGGAGATCGCGCTGTCGGTGGTGAGCGTGGTCGCCCTGTCCGTGTCCGGATATCTCGGTGGCAAGCTCGCGTTCCGTTACGGGGTTCGGGTAGCTGACGAGGAAACCCAGGCAGAGGGTTTCGGTCCGCCCCCCGGACACGAGCGGTCGGTGCAGTCGTAATCATCCGTCCTGTCCACCACTTGTTAGGAGATGACATGGGTGTCGCAGCGCTCGTGACGTGGCTACTGACGGCGGTCGGCGGTTTCTACATGCTGGCCACCTGGATCGCCAAAGGCGGGTCACGACAACCACATGGCAGCCACTTTCCGCCGGCACTGATATTCGGGCACTTCGCACTCGCCGTGATCGGTCTGATCGTGTGGATCGTCTACCTCGTCGCCGACAAGGACGCGGTTGCCTGGATTGCCTTCGTCCTGTTGATACCCGTCGCGCTCTTGGGATTTGCCATGTTGGTGCGATGGATACCGACCTACCGCGCCGCGGCCGGTGCTGTCGGCGCCCCGCCCGCCCCCGCAGCACCGGACCCGGCGGAGAAGCACTTCCCTGTTGCCGTCGTCGCGGGGCACGGCGTATTCGCCGTGGTGACCGTGGTGCTGGTGCTGCTGACCGCCCTCGGCGTGGGCGGCAGCTGACATGAAACCCTCTGCATCTCTGGGTGATGGGTCGAGTGGACCGGCTCGCGTGACGCGTCGACACGGCGCGGCGCGCTACCCCAGGACCCTCTCGGTCCTGGCACTCGTCGGAGTGTGTCTTCTCTCCCCGACAGCCGGCCGGACAGCGAGCGGCGCACCCGCGGCAGACGCGGTCGACACCGGGTTCGCGATCCCCTTCTCCGGGGCACCCGGCTACGAGCTCCTGGCACCGACGCAGACGACCGGTCCGGCTCAGCTCAATCAGCCACTCGGTCAGCAGGCGGCGGACGAGATCGCCGGTCGGATCGGGCTGAACCCAAGTGACGCGTTGTCCGAGCAGCAGTATCGCGACCTCGTCACCGGCGGCGGGGTGGGCGGCAGCCGCGAAGCGGCCGAGGTGATCGATGCATGCGCCCGGATCCTCACCAATACGAACGGCCGTCCTCTCTATTCCGACGTCGACGGCCACGCCATACCGTCGGTTCTGGCCAGCTACGGGCTCTACGTGAACACCAGCGGACTGCTGGAGAGTCCGGCCAACGCGGACGCGCCGACGCGGCAGGTGAACTCGTTGATCGCTCCCGGCGGGTTCGTGGGCACCTGGCTGCGGAACAACGGTGCGACACGAAGCCTGGTGGCGCTCTACCGGTCGGCCTACACGGTGCAGGCCGTCTATGGCTTCGCAGCGCAGCAGATTTCGGGCACAGCTCAACTGGTCACCAATACCAAGGCAGGTGTGAGTTCGCAGGTGGGCATGTCGATGGCGCCGCCGCTCTGGATGGTGAACTTCGCCCTGCTCTACATATTGAAGCCTTCCCTCGCGGCGGCGATGCCCGCCCACTGGGCTCCCATTCCTTCGGCGGTTGCCGACGCCGTCAGGTCGAGCCCCACCGGCCAGGTACCTTTCAGCGAATATGCCTCCCATTTCCGGTGATTCGAGTCAGTGCCCTGCGGGGTCTTGCTCGATGACGTGAGCGGCGGCGAGGTGCGGAACCCCGGGCCGTCACCCCCAGCGGTGGCGTCAGGGGACGACCACCTCCGTCGAAACAGGAATGCTCGGGTGGTCGGTCCGCAAGGTGAGCCGAACGCGTCCCGGGCCCGTACCCACATGCACGTTCATCGGCCGGGTGCTCGTGTTGCTCGCGGGAACGTACCGGCTCACCGTGCCACTTTGACCGGTGTCGAGGTTCTGCCACTCGACGATCGCAGTCACGTCGCACGCCAGGACGGTCGGCGCCCACTCGCCGAGCGGTGAGAAGCCTTGCGAGATTCTCAATTCGACGGAATGGACGGCCCCCGGAGCTGCGGAGTACTCCCACAGAGGTCCGTCGAACGCGTTCCCGGAAGCGACCAGCATGCCTGCACAGATGCCGTTTCCGAGCGTCCACACCGGGGCCATTCCGACGTCGGTCATGGCGCACGTTCGTGGTCCCACATTCGACCACCCGAGCTGACAAGAATCGGCAGCGCCGGCCACGCCCGGCGCCGCAACGAACATCGCAGTGCCCAGAAGCCCGGCGGCTGCGGCTGAAGCAAATCGATGTGAAATTTTCATGCTTCGAGCATCGTCCGGTTTGCCGTGTTCGTTACACCGCACAGTGTGCGTGGATCCGGATGCGCGGGAGTGGTTCTGGATTCCCCTCCTGTCCCGGCGAACGCGTCGGTCCTGTAATGGTGGTGCACAGGCAGCCGATGTTCTCGGTGTCGGGACACGCGCGGGTCGTGCGTGTCGGGGTTCGGGGTGGTCCGGAAACAAGGGGTGGGTATGAGAACAACCGCTGCAGTGTGGTTTGTTGCTTCGGGTCTGGTGGTCGCTGGTTGCGCTGATGGCGGCACGCCGGCCGACACGGGGGGTGAGTCCTCGGTGACCACCACGGTCGCGGCAGTCTCCCCAACGCCTTTCACGAGCGGTGCCCCGATTGCAGCTACCGCGCCGCAACCCGCGGACGCTGGGTCCAGCGGCTCGGCGGACGCTGACAGCGCAACCGCCGGACCGGACGAGGCTCACCCCGATTCGCACGCGGCGGAGGGAACTCAGTGGCCCGGCCCCAACAGGTCCGGGGCGGCGCCCTCGCCGGATTTCCCCACGACACTTCCGGAATGGACGCTGTCGCGGTCCTGGACGGGTACGGCCCGGGCATTCCCGGGACAGTGGACGGCGGCCCCGGGACCGGACAACATGCCGTACACCGCACCCCAGAATCACTGCGACAGTGGTCGCATCCTGGTTCGGTGGCGCGCACTGAATCCCAACGCGACCGTGATCGCGACGGACCAGGCTCCGCGGGACCCGTCCCTGGTCACGGCGAACGCCGGGTGGATGGACTTGGATGCCTGTCACGTTCCGGCGTTCCAGTTCGCCGCCAGCACTGATGCGAGCACTCTGACCGATGTCACGGTCGCGATTCAGCAGTGGTCACCGGCCCCCTAGCGACATTCGCGGGCTCGCACGGACCGCGACGAGGGTCTGGGCTACAAGCGGATTGACCGGGTTCGCATCGACCCGGCGTTGCGTTGATTCGGATGCACAGGAGATTTCGGATTTCCTTGCCGGGCCTGCCGGTTCGCCCCGCGAGCCCGACCGGCCTGTAATGCTGGTGCCGCAGTCGTCGATGTTCTCGGTGTTGACACGCGGGCTATCGACCGTGTCGGGGGTTCGGCGCGGTCCGGAAACTGGGGGTGGGGATGAGGACAACTGCTGCAGTGTGGTTGGTTGCTTTGGGGCTGGTGGTTGCCGGTTGTGCTGACGGGAGCACGCCGACCGATACGGGGGGTGCATCGTCTGCAACTCCGACTGTCGTGGCGGTCTCCCCAACGCCTTTCGTCAGCAGTGCTCCGGTGGCAGCCGCGACGCCGCCACCGGAGGAGACTGCGGCCGGCGGCTA
This sequence comes from Rhodococcus sp. NPDC003348, assembly GCF_053589375.1. NCBI lineage: Bacteria > Bacillati > Actinomycetota > Actinomycetes > Mycobacteriales > Nocardiaceae > Rhodococcus > Rhodococcus sp. NPDC003348. The sequence goes on along the minus strand of NZ_JBSFRT010000013.1, from coordinate 96,929 downwards.
TTCGGATGTTGAGGACGCACCTGTGGAACCGGACGAGGCGCCACTCGATCCGCAAGTGACTTCTGACCAGCCGCTCGAGCCCATACGCGGACCCCAACAGATTTCGGGGTGTGGAACAGACAAGAATGTCCACAACCGAGGAACCACCTTTTATGTCGACGGTTCCTGGTCGCCGTGGACGCAGTACTGCGCCGACCAGTTCGACGCGGTGAACAATCCGCCCAACCCGCCGGGGACGATGGGAGGCGGAGGAGCTGTTGCGGGCCCCTGTGGCACGGGCGAAGAGGGAGTGATCACGTACACCCCGGATGGCCGAAAGCAGCAGTGCTCGGCTGGACACTGGGTTTACATTCGTTGATCGCGAAGGCATCCGTGGTGGCGAACGACCGACGCTGATCAGCAGCCGAAGATGGTCTCCAGGCGGCCGTCAGTTCGTTCGGCGACTGCCAGGTGGTTCCGGCGGCGCTCGTCCGATCGAAGAGGTTCCCGACCTCGGACGATTCCTCGGCACGGCCCGCCCGCGTCCGGTGCATGCGCCGGGCGGAGCCGGTGGTGTGGAGGATCCACGGTTGGGACGCGAGCCGTAACATCCAGTGTGATTTCAGGGCATCCTGCTACGCCGCGAGAACGCGCTGAAACCCCTGTACACGAGAATTCCTGTGCACGATCCGAAACAGCTGTTCCGTTCCATCCGCACGACATCAAGAGGAAGTGTTCATGAGCGTCCACAACTTCACCGTCGCGACCGCCGACGGCACCACCGAGGACCTGAGCGGCTACGCCGGCAAGTACCTGCTCATCGTCAACGTCGCCAGCAAGTGCGGCCTGACCCCCCAGTACGAGGGCCTCGAGGCACTGAACCGCAAGTCCGACGATCTCGGCCTGCAGATCATCGGCTTCCCGTGCAACCAGTTCGCGGGCCAGGAACCCGGCACCGACGCCGAGATCCAGGAGTTCTGCCGCGTCAACTACGACGTCACCTTCCCGGTGTACGGCAAGATCGACGTCAACGGCGACGACGCGCACCCGCTGTACCAGCACCTGCGCGCCGAGGCGCCCGGCGACTTCGGCCCGGACCACGGCTTCCTGTTCGAGCACGTCAGCAAGACGATGCCCGAGTCGATCGGCACCGACGCGGTCAAGTGGAACTTCACCAAGTTCCTCGTCGACCCCGAAGGCAAGGTCGTGCAGCGCTTCGAGCCGACCGTCCTGCCTGCGGAGATCGAGACGGCGCTCGCCGAGCTCGCCTAGCAGCGCCGAATCCAGCTCACCCGCCCCCGGGACCGGCCACACCGGTCTCCGGGGGCGGTCCCGTCGAGGGCGTCGCGCGGTCTGCGACCGGTCGGTCGCGCGAGTCCACCGCCGAGCGCGGCCAGGATCAGCGCGACCCATTTGTCGGAGATCCGGTCGAGTAGCCGGCGGCTGGGGCAGCTCGCCAGGAACGCGTCGTACTCCTGCCTTGCCTGTGCCCGTTTCTGGGCAGCCGTCGTGGTCGGCATCGCCCCGCTCCTTCTTCGCGGAGGGTGGCTTACGCACTTCGAAGTGCGTACTTCCCGCTGGGAAGCTACCCACCAATCATGAAGCGAGGGGGTCCCCACAGACAAGCAGGAGGAGCGACGTCATGAACACAGCGACCTTTCGCGCCGCCGTCGTCCGCACCCCCAGCGGACCCGGCTCGATCGAACTCATCAACGTTCCCGTCGTCGACGCCGGACCCGGCGAGGTGCGGGTCGCAATAGCCGCGGCGCCGGTCAACCCCGTCGACCTCGCCGTCGCCGAGGGCCGTTTCCACGCCGCGGGACTGATCGACCAACCCGAACACACCGGCCTGGGCTGGGACTTCGCCGGCACCGTCCTCGCCGCCGGACCGGGCGTGGACCTCGCCGTCGGGACCCGGGTCGCCGGTCTCGTCGGCGGCTTCGACCGCGACTTCGGCACCTACGCCGAGCAACTGGTCGTGCCGACCACCGACGTCGCCGTCGTGCCCGACGACATGGATCTGGTGACGGCCTCGACCGTGCCGCTCAACGGGTCGGCCGCGGCCGGGATCGTCGACCTGCTCGGCGACGCGCCCGCTGACGGCAACCGACTACTGGTGACCGGCGCGGCCGGGGCGGTCGGCGGATACCTCGCCATCCTCGCGCCGACCCGCGGCTGGCGGGTGACCGGGCTGGCCCGGGCGGACGACGAGAAGTTCGTCCGCAGCCTCGGTGCCGACTTCACCACCCGCGCCCAACCCGGGTGGGACGCCGTTGCGGACTGCGCGTCCATGCTCGAGCGGGGTCTCGCCCTGGTCCGTGACGGCGGCCGGTACGTCGGCGTCCGGCCGAACCTCGAACCGTCCACCGAGCGCGGCATCACCGTCGCCTCCGTGAACACCCAACCCGACGGTGTCCGCCTGGCCGCCTTGCTCGCCCGCGCCGCATCGGGTGAACTTCCGGCACGCGTGCACGCGGTCGTACCGCTGGACCGCGTCGCCGACGCCCACCGGGCCGTGGCCACGGGCGGGGTGCGCGGCCGCTACGTGCTCGCACCGTGACCTGCTCGCCCGCCCTCGGCGCGGCAGCTCTGCTTCGGCTCGGCATACCGCCACCACTGCGAGTCGGGCGCGGCGGGCACGCGAAAAATGTTGGGCACGAGGGTTATCGCGGGGTGTTGCCATGTCGGCGACAGATCAAGGTTCGTTGCGCAGGTTCGCAGTCTCGATCCGGGGCCGACCGCGGTACGCGTTGTCAGGCGAGAGGATTCGTCGAGTGTGGTCATCGACCACCCCGGACAGGTCGGATGTGTGGCACCCCTGTGGTTCCACCAGTATTGCCGATAGCATCTGATTGCACGAGGCGGTTCATGTCGGCGAGTGATCTGCTGGTTTCGGCTCCACGAAACTCACCATCGTCGACCGCATGTCGTGCCGCGCCGAACTCACATCGAGGTGAGGAAGCCGCGAAGAAGACGCTGAACGCACACCCCGGCACCACTGACAAGGGCATCACGATTCCCGAGATCGTCACGGGGCTCCGGGCGACCTACGCTGTCGGCCGCACCAGACCCGCATCATGGCGCATCGATCAACTGCGAGGAATCGAGCGGATGCTGGACGAGCGTGAGGCCGAGATCGCCCGGGCCCTGGCCGACGACCTCGGACGTGATGCCTTCGAGTCCTGGATGGTCGACATCCTCCCGAACAAGATCGAGGCCGCCCACGCACGCAAAAGGGTGCGCCGGTGGATGCGCAGCCGCCCGCGCCCGCTGCCGCTGCAGCAGATGCCCGCGCTGGGTTGGGTGCAGTACGAGCCGCTGGGGGTGGTGCTCGTCATCGGGGCGTGGAACGCACCTCTGTCGGTCACCCTGGGACCGCTGGTCGCCGCACTGTCGGCGGCGGGAACTGCGCGGTGGTCAAGCCTTCGGAGCTGGCTCCCGCGACCTCGCGCCTGATGGCCCGGATTCTCCCCGAATACCTCGACGCCGAGGCCATCGCGGTGGTCGAGGGTGACGGGCAGACCACCCAGAGCCTGCTCGCACAGGGCTTCGACCACGTGTTCTTCACCGGCGGCACCGAGATCGGCAGGAAGATCCTGGCGGGGGCCGCGCCGCACCTGACACCGGTGACGCTCGAACTCGGCGGTCGGAACCCGGCGATCGTGATGCGGGACGCGGACCTCGCCGTGACCGCCCGTCGCGTCGCCTGGACGAAGGTCGCCAACTCCGGCCAGTCCTGCCTCGCGGCGGACTACGTGCTGGTCGAACGCGCCGTCCGGGACGAACTGATCGACCAAATCATCGGCAGTCTCAACGAATTCCGGGCGGAAGAACCCACGCGCGGCGTGCGAATCGTCAATGAGCGCCAGTTCGACCGGTTGGCCGGGTACCTCGCGCACACCGCGTCGAGGGTTGCGCTCGGGGGCGGTTCCGATCCCACCACACTGACGATCGAACCCACCGTGCTGGTTGACCCGAGCCCCGAGGAACCGGTCATGAGCGAGGAGATCTTCGGGCCGATCCTGCCCGTGCTCTCCGTCGACTCACTGGACGAGGCCATCGCCTTCGTCAACGCACGGCCGAAACCCCTGGCCTCCTATGTCTTCACGCGTTCGGCGCGGGCTCGCCGTCGTGTGCTGTCCGAGGTCAGCTCCGGGGGAGCGGTGGTCAATCACCTCACCTACCAGCTCGTGGCGCCCCAGCTCCCCTTCGGTGGTGTCGGCTCCAGCGGGATGGGGCGGTACCACGGCAGATCGGGATTTGAAACCCTCAGCAACCGAAAGGCCGTGCTGCGCAAGCCGTTCACCCCCGATCTCCGGCTCACCTACCCGCCCTACACCGACCGGGCGATCAATGTGATCCGCAGGCTGTACCGGGCCTGACGTAGGTTGGTTTCGCGGTCGGCGGATCCGCTCACAGCAGCGTGGCGTTGCCCGCCGGACTTCCGGACCGCAGGGTTGGGGCATGTCCGAGAACACGATTGATCCCACCGCGGTCCTCGACCGCGACCTGAACCAACGCCTGTTCGCGCAGCGGATGATTCTGCTTGGCGACGCGCTCGAACAGTCCAACACGAACCGCATCTGCACCGCATTGCTGGTCCTCGCCGCCGAGGACCCGGAGTCGGACATCGCGCTGGTGATCAACTCGCCGGGCGGTTCGGTGCCGGGCATGCTGGCCATTCGCGACTGCATGCGCGCCGTGCCCAACGATGTCACGACCGTGAACCTCGGCATGGCCTACAGCGCGGGGCAGTTCCTGCTGTCGGCAGGAACCCACGGCAAGCGAGTGACCCTCCCACACGCGAAGGTGTTGCTGCATCAGGGGTCCGGCGGTATGGGAGGCTCCGCTCCCGACATCGCGATCCAGGCCGACGACATCCGCCACACCCGTGACACCGTCCTCGCGTGCATCGCCGAGGACACCGGCAGATCTCTCGCTCAGGTCACCGAGGATTCGGTGCGGGACCGCTGGTTCACCGCGGACCAGGCGCTCGACTACGGCTTCGTCGACCGGATCGTGACCACCCTCGACGAGGTCGTCCCGCGTCGGCTCCCGCGGTCCTTCGGTCTGGGGGTGGCCAGGTGAGCACCTACACCATCCCCTACGTCACGCTGACGACCTCGACGGGTGAACGCACGGTCGACGTCTACAGTCGGTTGCTCGCCGAGCGGATCGTGTACCTGGGCACCGCAGTCGATCAGGGAGTTGCGAACGCCGTCATCGCGCAACTACTTCACCTGGAGAGCGAGGCACCGGACCGGCCGATCTCGCTGTACATCAACTCTCCGGGTGGTGCCGTCCCTGCGGTCCTGGCCGTGTACGACGCGATGCAGTTCGTCCGCGCGCCGATCGAGACGACCTGTGTGGGCGAGGCGGTGGGCAGCGTGGCGCTGCTGTTGGCCGGGGGTGCCCCGGGCCGGCGGGCGATCCTGCGCCACGGGCGAGTTGTCCTGCATCCACCGATGACCGAGGGTGGTCGTGCGGCCATCCCCGACCTCGTCCTCGAGGCCGAGGAGATCGAACGGGTCCGCAGGCTGCAGGAACAGATCCTTGCGGACAGCACCGGACGCGAGGCCGAACAGGTACGCCGCGACATCGAGCGGCAACTCGTTCTCGCCCCCGAAGCGGCGATCGACTACGGCATCGTCGACACCGTCGTCGCCGACCGCGAGATGGCCTGACGATGCCTCGGCACGGGCGACGGTGCGCCAGCCGCACCGCCGCGGAATCTTCAGGCCGCCAGGCACACCGGGCCCTGTAGTGCCCGTCGTCCGGTGGCTGCACGCGGTGCGGCACCCAGCGGCACGACCGGGGTGAGACGGTACGCCCGCTGAGCCAAACCCTCGACGGTGGTGCCGAGCGCGCCGGCGACCGCGGCAAGCAACTCGGACGACGGATCCTTCACGCCGCGCTCGATCTCCGACAGGTACTGCGGCGAGACGCCGGCCCGCTGCGCGACGTCCGTCAAACGCTCGGCGCGCTCGGTGCGGATCCGGCGGATCTGCTCTCCGACAACCTCACGCCACAGCCGCTCCGGCGCGCCGGTGGTTTGCTTCGTCGGGGTGACGGGCTCGGCAGGGCCGGCCGCCGGCCGGGTGCCCCGGTGAGTGGCGTGACGCCCATTCGGTCCCGAAGGAGCCGGTGCGATCCTGGCGATCCGCACGGGCTTGTCACCCTCGACCGCGGCGTCGCGGGATCCGGCCACATGGTGGGAAGTCCGCTGAACGACCATGGCAGTAGGCTACCCGCTGCTCCCTCGGGCGGCGGTTGTCCAGCACTCCGATTCTGTGCGGCTTCCCGGCCCGCACGGCCGGCTGCTGCGATCATCACTCGATGCGATTCTCCCGGTTGTTGCCCGTTCTCGCCGCCGCATCCGTCTTGGCAGGGTGCGCGGACGACTCGCGACCTTCGCCCGTGATCGTGTCCTTCGACGACGGGTGGGGGCAGGTTTTCGTGGCGAACATCGACGGCAGCGGTCTGCGGCAGGTCACCCCGACCGTGGCCGACGACATGTCCGATGGCCGATACGGCACCTACGCCGCGCTGTCACCGGACGGCGCGCTGCTGGCCTACACCCGGGGCGGGAGGTTCATCGAGGTGGTGGATCTCGAATCGGGTGAGACGAGAACTGTTCACGAGGGTGGCTATCAGCCGGCCTTCTCGCCGGACGGGTCGTCCATCGCGTTCGCGAGCGGCGGCAGTATCAGCATCATGAACACCGACGGTTCCGACGTGCGGGTCATCGCCGAGGAGGAGTCCGCTTCCGGGCCGACGTTCACGCCCGACGGGTCGCGGGTGGTCTTCAACGTCGGCGGATACATCGTCGAGGTGCCGACGGCGGGTGGGGAATCGAAGGTGATTCTGCGGGACCAGTTCTGGAACGCGGACCCTGCATACTCACCTGACGGCTCCACCCTGGTCTTCTCGAGCAACCGTGGCGGCAACAACGGCTCCGAGATCTACTCGATGCCCGCCGGTGGTGGAGACATCACGCCGTTGACCGACACGTACGCGGTTCATCCGGAGTTCACCCCCGACGGTTCTCGCATCCTCTACACCAGGGCGACGACGCAGTCGGGGGATCCGGTGACCGATGTGTCCACCTCGAGCCGTCCGGAGCTCGCCTCGATGAATCCGGACGGCTCCGATCAGAAGAGGTTGACGCCCCGTTCCATCACGGCACAGGGCCCGAGTATCGGTGGGGGACACTGATGTCGGCCGCTCAGGCTCGTCGCTCCGGTCGGAGCGCCCGTCGGGCCATCCGGACGACGAACGACTGCGGGGGCTGCCAGACGTCGCGGTCCTCGAATGACCATGCGTAGGTTGGGGCTCCGTCGCGGATACAGTCCAGCAGGCCGGGCGCTGCGAGCTCGTGAGACGACCACTCGTAGAGCTGCTGCAGCCGTGGGATGATCACCCCGTAGTCCAGGGCCCGGCCGAATCCGAGCTCGGCATCGAGGTAGGAACGTACCCCCTCGCCGAGTGGGTACTCGTCCGGAAGCACCCGCGACAGCTGCAGGAAGATTCCGGTCATCCCCAGTCTCGGGTCACCGAGGAACGGGGCGAGGGGGCGTAGCCATCCCAGCGAGATTCGGGGGGCTGCGACGAGGGCGTGGCTGTACAGCACTCGGCAGAGCACGACGTTCATGAAGAAGCGCTCGGCCTCGTTCTCGTCGCCCGCCAGGTCGCGGTGCTCGAGGTAGGCAGCGACGACGCTCCCGTTGTGCGCCCGATACCAGGCCCTAGCGGTCGGGTAGTCGGCGAAGGACATCCAGAAGTCGACCGTCTGCGAGGAGGTCGGCCCGGTGAAGTCCCCGCTCAGGGCCACGGCCTCACATCCGTCACGAATGATCCGCTCGTTCACCGCACGCCACCACGGGCTACCGGGATGGTCGCTGGACAGTGGTTGCAGCAAACCTCGCCGGAATTGCCATCGCATGAACGACATCGCGGCCCGGCGGAACGGGAGATGCCGCGGGGCCTGGCCGTACGGGCCGTGGTAGCAGCGGTGCATGAGCGCGATCCGGCCAGCCGGATCGTCGCGCACAGAAGCGATCTGCTGCTCGGCCCACGCCGCGGCAGTAGCCCCAGCACCCACGTCAACATGATCGCACGCGCTGTGAGGGTCCAGACCGGGTCCGTGGTCAGCAGGCTTGTGTTGGCCCTGCCTACCGCGGGCCGTCGAGCGCGACGGACAGCGTGTCGGACCAGTAGCCGAGATCGAGCCCGCATGCTGGTCTGCCCTCGAGTGGGCCGTGGTTGTTCATGCGATCGCCGGTGTCCGCCGTGGCGCGGGCGGTTTCGAACGGCCTGAGCGGGCAATCAGAATCGCACGGTGAACACCACGTGCCGGTCGTCGCGGTCCGCGCGCTGGAAGAAGTCCTTCACTTCCTGCAGCCAACCCCAGGCATATGCGCGCTCGTCCGCGCCGTACTCGGGGTTGCGATCGTCGAGCGGCATCGCGTCGTAGCCTGCGCCGAAATCGGATTCGGTGATGCCGGTCAGGTACCCGGCGACTTCGCCGACCCGGTCGGGTGCCAGGTAGGTGATCAGTTGGTCGTCGGTGTCCGTGTTGAGGTCCTCGTCCCCCAGGATCACGCCGTACGCCGGCCAGTTCTCGGGCACGCGCTGGTACCCGGCGCTGGAGAGGGCACACAGGATCGGGTCCCACGCCTTGTCCGTGTCGCACGAGAACTCGGCGCGTCCTGTCTCCTCGATGTCCTCGACGACCCCGCCGAGCCTGCCGTCGTCGCCACGCGCGTCGAGAAGCTCCGCTGCCAGGCGGTCGGAAAGCGCGAAGTGCACTCCAAGTTCCATGGCGTCAACGCTAACGGCTGCGCCTGCGCATCCGGCCACGCCACCTCGCGTCGGACGCGCCCGCTGGACGCTTTCGCCGACGAGCAGGTGGGGGACGCACTGTGTGGCAGTGGCGAACGGATATCGGTCGATTCCTGGACACGAAACCGGAGACGATGCGGTGATCGGCGAACAGCGGGACGAAGCGTCCGCTGTTCTCACGGTAGGGCGATCAGGCGTCCTGGGATGTCGAGGGGTTTGGGGTGACCGTGCGGCCGCACCAGTAGACGTCATGAGTTGCAAAATGATGGCCGCAGCTCCGGTTCGGGTATTTCCCGTGGGATAGCCGGTGGGTTGTGTTCGGGGCCTCAACTGGTGGGGCTCGTGTCCGTCTCGGGCTGGCGTTCATCGTTCGCCACGAGTGGTCATCTACTCGAATCGGCGCCTTCGGGCGTGTTCAGAGGACGGCGACCGTACGGCGGAGGACCAGGGGGCCTCTTCGATTCGTGCATCTTCGTGCGAAACCGGTCCCTCTTTGTCGGAAACCTGTGTCACGCGCCAGCTGTTCGCTGGGGTGGTCCCCATCGGCCAGGTCCGCATCGTATCGAGCAGCACTCCGCGAACAAAGGAATTCGTTAGCTTTGCTATCCATGTTTGCCGCGTCCTGGGTTAGCGTTAAACACCAAGCGGCCCGGCCGAATCAGGAAGGATCGGGTAATCGAGGCCGAAGTACACATATGAGATTCGGCCAGCTATATTCCCCCGATGTTTAAAGTGCGCCTCGGCATCCGAGCCCGGATCCTGGCCATCGCATTGGTTCCCAGCCTGGCGTTGCTCGGAATCGGTGTAGGCACAGCTGGCTACCTGATCCGTGAAGGCCGACAGTCCGAACAGTGGGCGGAAGCGAACCGGGATGCCGTGAGCCGCGCTCGCGACGTGGTTGCCGGTGTGGAACAGGAGCGGATGCTGTCGCTGTGGCACCTCTCCGGTGAACAGAGCGATCCGGCCGCGCTGGGCGTAGCACGGACCACGCTCGACGCCGCGTTCGCGGAGCTGGCCCCCTACGCAGCAAAGCTGCAGAGCGTATCGCAAGGCGCCATGGGTGCCGACACGGGTGGGTTCGACACCTTGGCCGCCGCCCTGCCTCAGATTCGCGGTCAGATCGACGCAGGACGAATGTCGATCGTCGACACGTACTCCATCTACAACCAAATTCTCGACGCGGTTGCGCTCGGCACCAACCTCATCACCACCAACGCGCCCAGCGCCGAGGTCGGCGTCGCACTCATCAATGGCGTGCGCATCCTGCACGCGATGGAGGGAATGTCGCGCTCCGCCGCGCTCACCGCTGCCGAACTGCAGGGACAGCTCAGCAGCGGTCCGCTGCGCAACGACTATCGAAATCTGGTCGGGTCCTACCGGGTCGCACTTCCACAGCTCGCCGCCGACCTGGGTACCGATCCTGCTGCCGAGAAGATCCAGGCGGCACTGGCATCCCCCGGCTGGCAGCAGGTGGCCGCGATGGAGGATTACCTCATCAATCCCCCGGAGCCGGACAAGGACGGTGACGTCGCCCCACCGCCCATGACCTTCGCCGAGTGGCACACCGCGCAGGAACAGATGTCCGAAGGCGTGATCGACGCGTGGAACGGCCTGAACGACCAGGCGAACCGGATTGCTGCCGACGAGGGCAAACGCACCGCGATGAACTCACTGTTGGTGGGTGCGGCCGTGCTGGCGCTCGCGCTCGTGGCGTTCCTGCTGTCGCTGTGGCTGGCCAACCGACTGATCGGGCGGCTCAAGCGCCTGCGCAAGGAAACACTGGACCTGGCAGAGGTCGAACTGCCCGAAACCATGCGAAAGCTGGGTGCGGGTGAGCAGATCGATCCCAGTGCTGCGCGCCTGGACTTCGGTGACGACGAGATCGGCTCGGTGGCGCAGGCCTTCAACCGCGCGCACGAAGCGGCCGTGTCCGCCGCGGTCGCCGAGGCTCGCACCCGCGAGGGGGTGCGCGCGGTGTTCCTCAACATCGCCCACCGAAGCCAGATGGTGGTGCACCGGCAACTCGAGGTCCTGGACGAGGCCGAACAGCGCCAAGAGGATCCCGCCATGCTGGAGACCTTCTTCCGACTCGACCACCTGGCGACCCGCGAACGCCGCAATGCCGAGAACCTCATCATTCTCGGCGGCGGCGAGCCCGGCCGCCAGTGGCGGAGTCCGGTGCCACTCGTCGATCTGGTGCGGAGCGCGATCGGTGAGAGCCTCGACTACACGCGGGTCCACACCCGCCGCATGCCTCAGGTGTACATCGTCGGCAACGTGGTCGCCGACCTCATCCACCTGCTCGCCGAACTGGTCGACAATGCGACGGCGTTCTCGCCGCCGCAGTCACGCGTCGAAGTGAGCGGCAACGTGGTCGGCAAGGGAGTCGCGATCGAGATCATCGATCAGGGCATGGGAATGTCCGCGGAAGAGCTCGACCGCGTCAACGAGACGCTGCGCAATCCCCCGGATTTCGGTGTCGACAGCCTCTCGGCGACTTCACGCCTGGGCGTGTTCATCGTCTCGCAGCTGGGGGCACGGCACGGAATCTCGGTTCAGCTGACCGAATCCGTGTACGGCGGCATTCGCGCCATCGTGCTGGTGCCGAACTCGGTGGTCGCCGCCGACGCGGCACCCATGGCCGACCACCAGCCCGATCGATTCGGCGGACGTCGCACCGAGAGGATGATGGCCACCGCGATGCCGGCTCTCGAGTCGACCGAATCTGCATCGGCTGCAACGGGTGTCGCAACACTGGCACCGCCCATTTCGGAGCTTCCCCCCGAACAGCCCGTGCGGTCGGTGGAACCGTCGCAGGAGTGGGCGATCGTCGAGCAGACCGACAACGCGCCGTACGCCGAGTACACGGAGCATGATGTGACGACGCCGTGGCACGAGCTGCCGACAGCAGCTGTCGAACCGGAGTACCGCACCCCGCAACCGTTGCCCGACAACGGTGGTGACGGTCGCCCAGGCCTTCCTCGCCGTCGTCGGCAGGCCAGTCTGGCGCCGGAACTGGCGCACGATCCTGAATTCGAGATGGAAGCGCAGCAGCCGTCACGATCGGCGGAACAGGCGCGAGATCTGTTCTCCGCGATCGCGTACGGTACCGAGCAGGCTCGGCATTCGGCACCCCCGCCCGGGTATACAACCGGGGACGAAATGGAAGGTGAAGGAAGGTGAAGGTGACGACTTCTAACTCAGGTGATCTGAACTGGCTTCTCGACGATCTGGTCAATCGTCTTGCCGGGGTGCGCTACGCGGTCGTGCTTTCCACCGATGGGCTGTTGCTGGGCCGGTCCACGTCCATGAGCCGTGAGGACGCCGAGCACTTCTGCGCCATGTCGGCCACTCTGTACGGGCTGGCACGCAGCGCGGGACGTCGCTTTCAGGGCGGCGGTGTTCGCCAGGCCGTCATCGAACTGGAGAACGCGGTGCTGTTCGTGACGGCGGCCGGTAGCAACGCATGTATCGCATTGCAGGCCGCCGACACCGCGAATCTGGGTATGGTCGCGTACGAAATGAACCTGACCGTGCAGCGAGTCGGTAGCCATCTGTCCGCCGATCCTCGTATCGGCGCGGCCGAGCATGGAGCGTAGGTTGCCGTGACAGGTATGGGGCAAGCGTGGTTCGACGATGCGGCGGGTCCTCTGGTTCGCCCGTACGCCGTCACACGGGGCCGCACGATGGGCGCGGGACACGATCTCGACATGCTCACGCTGGTCGTGACCGTGTCCCCCGCTCCGCGGCTGCAGCACGTCGAAACGGAGTACGAGGAGATCGTTCAGTTGTGCCGCACTGCGCAGTCGGTGGCCGAGGTCTCGGCACACCTGAATCTGCCTCTGGCGGTTACCAAAATCCTGGTCGGTGATCTCATCGCCGAGGGAATGCTGAACTTCCGGACTCCCGCCGGCAACGACTCCGTCAACGACATTGCCGGGATCGGCGACCTGAACATTCTGCAAGCAGTGCTCGATGGAATCCGAAAGCTGTAGACAACCATGCATGACAATGCGTCCTCAGCCGACCTGGCTGCTTCGGTCAAAATCCTCGTAGCCGGCGGCTTTGGAGTCGGTAAGACCACGATGGTGTCCGCAGTCAGCGAGATCGCACCACTGCGCACCGAGGAAACGATCACCGAATTGTCCACCGGCATCGACGATTTGTCGGGCGTGGAGGGCAAAACCACGACCACGGTGGCGCTGGACTTCGGTCGTATCACCATCGATGAAAGGCTGGTTCTGTACCTGTTCGGTACGCCTGGACAGGACCGGTTCTGGTTCCTTTGGGACGAACTGGTGCGCGGAGCCCTCGGTGCCGTCGTTCTGGCGGACACCCGTCGGTTGGAGAACTCGTTCGCCGCCATCGACTTCTTCGAACGGCGCGGAGTCTCGTTCGCGGTCGCGGTGAACTGCTTCGACAGCGCCCAGGCCTACACAACCGACGAGGTTCGCGAGGCACTCGACCTCGACACCAGTACCCCCGTCGTGCTGTGCGACGCGCGTGATCGCGAGTCGTGCAAATCCGTACTGATAACGCTCGTCGAACACCTCATCGCTCAGGCCACCACCTCAGTGGCCTGAGCAAACCGGTGCTTCGTGGTCGCGGCCCGAGCAGCCTCCGGACTCGCGGGAGCGGTTCACACAGCTCAGCGCATCCACTGATCCACCGGCTGCGGCCCGCTGGTGGTTCACGGCGCAAGTCGAAGAAGCCGACGGGTCGGTAGATCTGGCGAGCCGCGCGGCAACATGCTGCGCGGCTCGCTTACTCGTATTGAACAGCGCCTGCGGAGATGTGTTGTGGTGCATTCGGATTCACCACCAGGTCGCGCCGGCAATCCCAACCTGGCCCGCGACCGGCACATGACGAACTCCCCTAAGATCCGGCAAATGTCCGAATTCTGTCTCCGGATCTCGACGTGTCCGATTCTTCCCGAGAATCGATGTCCGCGGCTGCGAGCGACGTATGACGATCGAGCGAGAGGATGGAATCGAGTAGCGGCTCACGCTCCCGGTCGACTGTGATGCGCTGCTTCACGCCGTCGCAGTGCCTGCGATGTGGGTATTGAACGGGAGGAACGGGGTGTGAACCCGGTAGCGGTCCATGGTGACGCTCTCGAACCCGGCGGTGTGCATGGAATGCTCCAGGTCTCGTTCGCACGAGCAGCCCTCGAAGGTCCAGGCCCACGGACGGCGAAGGATCCGTTGCGCGGCACGGGTCGGTGTGCCGCTCCTGGCCACCACGTGTTCGACGAATCGGAAGGTGCCGCCGGGGCGCAGGATGCGCCGGATCTCGGTGAGCACGGCAACGGGATCCTGCACCGAGCAGAGCACGAGCGAGGAGATGACGCTGTCGACACTGTGGTCGGGGAGGCCCGTCTGCTCGGCCGTGCGCTCGCGCAGGTCGAGCTGAACGCCGTGGCGGCGCGCTGCGGCGTGCAGCCGGCCGTGCATGTACCTGTTCGGTTCGATGGCGACGAGGGCGCCGCCGGGCGGGAGATATCGGAGGTTGGCGCCGACACCCGGGCCGATCTCGACGACCTCGCGCGGAAGCCCGCTGAACACGCGTCGTTTGCGCGGGCGGAGGTTCCACTCCAGATACGGACCCATGACCTGGAAGAACGCGGCATTGAAGCGGCCCCGACCGCCGTGCGGCTCGAAGCCGGTCGCTGACGGGGTGGTGGTAGTCGTGTCGATCATCTCTGCTCCAGCGGTGTCTCGTTGTTTGTCGATCTCACAACGATGCGCGACACCGTGAGGCGTGTCAGGCGTGGAACTACCTCACCCCGCCGATTCCGGCCGGTCGCGCCCTGCGGCGTACCACGCAGCAATCTGGGCTCGCGAGCGGAATCCGAGGCGCAGGCGGATCCGTTCGACATGACCCTCGGCGGACCGTTCATCGATGCCCAGCCGCGCGGCGAGTTCGCGGTTCGTGTACCCCTCGCTGATCAGCGCCGCGACCTCGCGCTGCCGGGCCGTCAACGTTCGGGTGCCCCGCCGTGAGACGCGCAGGCCGAAGAACCGGCGAACCGTCCCCACCAGTGCGTCCGCGTCACCCACGTACGGCAGATGCGAGCGGCCGGGCAGCACGATGAGCTGCGCGCCGGCGATGCCCTCGGCGAGTGCTGCGGCCTGCTCGACGGGAGCGGCCCGGTCGTGGGCTCGGTGCAGCACCAACGTCGGGGCGCGGACCTGAGCGAGAAGGGCGCTGACGTCGAGCTCGTAGCTCATCGCCAAGAGCGCCCGGGCCGTGGCGGCGGTGGAGCAGGCCCTCTGGTAGCGACCGACCGCCTCGCGCATCGTGGCACCGGCGTCGGGAGCGAAGATCTCGGTGAGCACGTCCGAGCCGAGTCCCCAATGCGACTCGACCAGTCCGAGGACGTGTTCCCGCACGCTGGGTGGGGAAATGTTCGCGCCGGACACCCAGCCGCCGTAGAGCACCAACCGCCGGACGGAGTCCGGGTGCGCTGCCGCCCACGCCACCGCGACCGGCGCGCCCATCGAGGTGCCGATCAGGTCGAAGGGCTCCGGACCGACGGCCGCGGCGACCGCGTCGAGCTGGTCGAGCTCATGCGCCAGCGACGGCGACCGCGCCGACGGTGCCGACAGCCCACAACCAGCTCGGTCGTAACGCACGAGCCGACAGCCCTGCGCCAGACCCTCGTAGAACGCCCGCTCCTCCGGCAGCTCCCAGCTCAGCTGCAGGTGACTGAGCCAGCCGGAGACGTAGACGAGGGGCCGGCCGGCGCCGATCGTGGCGTACGCCAGGGTGCTGCCGTCGGTCGTCGTCAACCGACCAATGCGCTGCTGCACGCCCCCAATTCTGCTAGGTCACGTCGGTGTCGGCAGGTGCCCGTTCGTCGATTTTCGATGGATACCCCGAGATCGACCGTCACGGTATTCTTCGGAGCAAGGTAGCCCTGCGCCCGATGGCGTCGCCCATCGGATCGTCGAGTGCGTGGGGTTTTGACGATGACTGCCGAAACGGCTGATCGCACTCTTGCTGTGTTCGTCCCGGGATGGGTTCTCGATGATCGCGCGCTCGCACCCCCCGCTCGCGGTGACGTCGTCGAAGTCGTGCTGACCTTCGACCTCACCGGCCCAACGCCCTCACCCTTTGGGCAGTCCGTGCGGGCAACCGTACGGCCGGTGTTCGGGCACACCCCCTACAACCACCCGGAGGGTGGACTGCGGTGGCCGCTCGAGGTGATCGGTGACGGATGGTCCGCCGAGTGGTTGTCCGACCGGCCCCTGGCGGGGCGAGTCGAGCTCACCGGAAGACTCTTCGCCGGTATCCGTTGGGCAGGGTCCGACCATCCTGTTCGGGTTCGCGGCAGGGTTCGACGGGTCCAGCTTGTCGAACAGCGCATCGAACACGCCGGCAGGGGGTTGCGCGTCGTGGACGGCACCGAGCGGCTGACCGAGGTCGAGTCAACCCCGCATCGCCACTGGTCGAATTGGGACATGCCCTCGACCGAGGACCACTTCCAGGGGACCGGAGTGCTGGTCGACCTGGACCTCGACGACGTACCGGCCACCAAAGGGGAGTTCGTCGCCGGCGCGGTCTCCGTCGACGGGCCCGACGTGTGGGTGATGGACCGGTCGAATCCTGTTCTACTGCATGTTGATACGGGTTACGCACCGCCGAGAACAGTCGAGTATCTGTTGCCGCTGACGATCGAGCCGCCGACGGACCAGTGGACCCGCAAGGTCCACGCCGACCGCGACGGATGCTGGATCACCTCCCGATATGAGGTGTTCCGGTGCGATCGTGCCGGGGACGGGACGCTGACCATTGAACGGGTCTGTGCCGAGGGCGGTAGCAGCGTCGTCGTCGCTGGACGCCTATTCCTTGTCGGCCCAACGTATCCGATGCTGAGCAATGATCGCAGGTACGGTGTGGTGCGTGTCGATCCCGATGCTCACCCGGTGCGGATGCTCGACGAGCGGCAGTTCATCCCGGTCGATGATCCGGCCACCGTTGCCCGTGTGATGGCCCAGTCGCGACGTGCCGACAAAGCGCAAAGCGCCGACGGCACGGAATGGGTCGCCGTCGTCGGCCTCACCGCGAAGTCTCCGGACGATACGCGCCGGAGGGTCGATCTCGAGCCGCGGAGCCGTGGCACGGTGCACTGGATTCAGCCGGATCCGTATGCCGATCCAGCGAACGCGGACATCGTGGCGCGGATCTCGGTGCCGATGCCCCGAACGCGTTGATCCGAACACTCGCACTGCAATAGTGCGGTCGCTCGACTGCCGGCGATCGCGCAGAAAACGCGCGCAGGACACGATGTCGCATAGTTGACGAGACGGGTCAGGGGACGTGCATCAGCTTCCCGGCGAGGCCGAACAGCCGACCGGCGAGCCTGATGACGGGGAGCCCCAGCGGAATCAGGATCAGCGTCACGCAAAGCAATCCGCCGACGAGCCACAGCAGGGCCGCGACGATCCCCAGCACGGTGCCGAGCACGGCCGTGAGAAGTCCCAGGACCACGTCGAGCAGGCCCCGTAAGGCGCGCATGATGACCTCCTGGCTCCATTATGCGCGCCCGACCGGCAGTGGCCTGTCCGATTTCTCACCGATCCACGTGTCGCCGGCTCACCGACCCGATGAATTCACAGCGTCCGCAACCACGACGGGGGACGGTCGGCGGAGGGGTGCCGGAACGCGGTGACATTCGGATTCCCGATCACCCCGCCGCGGATCTCGACCGCGAACAGGACCGTCCTCGTACTCTCGGTGAGAAACCTGAACCGATGAGTTCTGGGCGCACCGGAGGTCTAACCGATCATGAGGAAACTGATCTACGGGTACAGCGTGACCCTCGACGGCTACATCAACGACCGCGACGGCAACATCGACTGGACCGAACCCGACGACGAACTGCACCAGTTCCACAACGACAGATACCGCCAGATCGAGATCGCGCTGCACGGCCGCCGACTCTACGAGCTGATGGCCGAGTACTGGCCGCACGTGCCCGACAACGCGTCGAGCATCGAACGCGAGTTCGCTGAGCTCTGGACGAAGAAGCCCAAGGTCGTCTTCTCCCGCACACTGACCGAGGTCCACTGGAACAGCCGCCTGGTCAGTGACAACGCAGTCGAGGAGGTTCGCAAGCTCAAGGCCGCGGGTGATGGCGTCATGGAGGTCGGTGGCGCGAACCTCGCAGCGTCGCTGATCCCACACGGCCTCATCGACGAGTACCAGCTGTTCCTCTCGCCCATGGTGCTCGGCGGCGGCACACCGATGTTCCCGACATCGGACAAGCGTCTGCCGCTCCGATTGGTCGAAACGAGGCACTTCGCCACCGTGGTGATGCTGCGCTACCTCGCCGAGTGAGGGTCGTTCAGGTGCGAGGTGTCAAGGTGCGGCCGTGCGCTTGCTGATCGGGGGTGCCCCTACTGGGCGTCAGTGGCCGGGCCGTAGAGCCTTGCGACATCTGGGGAGTCGAGCCACTTGGAATAGGTAGGCGATTTGGGCCAGCCCTCCGGGGAGTCCTGCCATTCCTCCTGGCGGCCCCACGGAAGGATGTCGATCAGGGCGAAGGTGTAGCTGAGCTGTTCGGTTCCGCGGCCGGCGGTGTGCCAGGTGCGGTAGACCTTGTCGCCGTCGCGAAGGAACACATTGACTGCGAAGCCGCCGCCGGGCGGCGCGTCGACGTCGGCGCCGAACGAACTCTCCGCGGACGAGTACCAGTCCATCTTGTTGCCGACCTTGGCCTTGTAGGCCAGTGCTTCTTCGATGGGCCCGTTGGTGACGATGACCATGCGGGCGTCGTAGTTGTCGAGGATGCCCAGCCGGGTCCACTGCGACGTGAGGCCGGTGCAGCCGCCACACTGCCACTCCGCGCCGTCGGACCACATGTGGTGGTAGACGATGAGCTGTGAGTGGTCCTGGAACACATCGGCGAGTCGAATCGGGCCGTTCGGGCCGATCAGCGTGTAGTCGGGCAGCTCGACCATCGGCAGCCTGCGGCGCTGCGCTGCGATGGCGTCGAGTTCGCGGGTGGCGGCCTTCTCCCGTTTCCGCAAGTCGTCGAGCGCTGCCCGCCAGGTCTGCTGGCCGACGATCGGAGGTAGGGCATTGGCGGTCTGTCGGGTCATGGCCTCTCCCGGAGTCGAAGGGATCTCTACTACCAGTGTCGACCCGATTCGGGCCCGGAAGTCATCGCTTTCGCCTGCTGGACTTACCAGCACAGTGCGGGTGATCGGTTCGCACTCGCCCAATGGCGTACGACGAGGAATTGGCCGACCGCATCCGGGATCTGATCGAATCGGGGCCGACCATTGCCGAACGAAAGATGTTCGGAGGGTTGTCCTTCATGGTGAGCGGCAACCTGGCCCTCGCGGCCAGTGGTGACGGGGTCTGCTTGTGCGCGTCGGACCCGAACTGCGCGACCGGCTCGTCGACGATCTCTCGGTCCTGCCGGCGAAGATGGGCGAGCGTGAAATGACCGGCTGGGTGAGGGTCACGGCCGCAGGCGTCGAGGACGATGCAGATCCGCGCGAGTGGCCCACCCGCGGAGTCGAATTCGCTCGCTCGCTTCCGCCGAAGAGTTGACGGGTCCCACGTTCGCCGACCGCCTGCTGGTCGACGAATCGGCCGGGCGTCCGCCGGCAACCGCGCCGATGCGCTCGGCGCCGGCCGTGGGTGGGTGTCATTTCAGTCGTCGTGTGGGGGATGGGACGACTTCACCTCCGGCCGTTGCCTGATTCCGAGCTGAACGATCAGGTCATACAACAACGTGATTCGTGATGATGCTCTCGCGGTTACCATTTGCATCGATCGAGAAGCGGCCCGTGGATTCGCCTGCGTAGGTCTCGGTGGACATCCACTCGATGATGGCGTCAGCGGTCGCTTTGTGCGGTCCTTCCCAGGTTGGCGCCGTTTCGTATTGCATCATGTGGCTGGCGCATCGGATCTCGAGGAGAACCTTCTTTTCGGTGGTCGTCAGCGCGTCGTAGAGGTGGTGTGCGTTCTCGACAGGGGCTATTCCGTCTATCGAGCCGTGGAGAACAAGCGTCGGCAACCTGAGGTCCGCTGCGACCTCCTTGTTCCACCCGGAGACCGTGAATGTAGGTGTACGGATGAGACCTGTGGGGCCGTACGGATCCGAGCCGCCCCATTTGGCGCCGATCGGGTCGAGTGCTTGTTCCTGTTTGGCCAGTGCCTCGGGTGCGTCCGGAGGAACCCGTCCGGTGCATTGGCCGTCCGCCCCCACCCTGCCCTTGTCCCACAGGCTGCGGGTTTGGGTGAGCGTCAATGGGAACGTCGTCGATCTCTCGAGTTCCGACAGATCTTTTTCTTCTTTCGGATAGAGCACAGCGACCGGGGGTTGGCCAGGCGCCCCGGGGAGCGCGTCGAACAGTGACGACATGAAGATGACTTGGCTGATCTTCCCATGCGCGCTCGCGCCGAGCTTGTAGAGAGCCCGGCCGACACGTGGCCCCCCGAACGAGTAGCCGAGCAGGGCGACCTTCTGGTGCGTTTTGTCTCTCGCATCCTCGATGACCTGCAGAATGTCGCGTGCCCAGACATCGGTATTGGCGAAGTATTTGGAACTGGTGTGCGGCCGGGGGCCGTCACTGAGGGGATTGACCCCGAGTCCATCGGCGGACGGTGTGATGTCGTCGCCGAGGTACCTCGTTTGCTGTCTGAGGGGGAATACCCTTTCGCTGCGAGTTTTGTCGTAGCCCGGCTCGCGGCTGGCGTTCGCGGGGTTGTCGAGGCCGTCGGCGAAGCGCGTCGACAACCCGTACCCAAGGAGATCGGGAGCAAACGTATCGATGCCGGCGCGAGCGAGAGCTTCCTGAAGGCTGAGCGAGGCACCTGTCGGGGAGGTGTGCTGAAAGTCGAACGAACCCGACCCTGTCAGCGTCTTGCCGTGCACGAGCACGATCGCCATCCGCGCCTTGCAGAAGCTGGAATCGTAGGTGGGGCTGACGCGGTGCACTCGCAGGGATGCTTCGCGATCTTTGAACGCGGCGTCGTCCGGCATGAGTCCTTTCGGCACCTTGAACTGAAGCGTGTAGTCCGATGTAGTGATGCCGGTCTGAGTGCAGGGCGGAATCGGATCGTTCGGTGCCCCAGACATTTCCGGCGGCCTTGGACTCATCTGCGACCACAACCTTCCGCAGGGGGATGTCCTACCGGAATTGTCCGCGCATCCATCATCATTCGTCAACCCGCCTCGGTGACCGACGGGCCCCGGCGATCCGTGAAGGCTTGAGTGCCGTCGTGGGCTTTGTGAGTGGCCCTGAATTGAGCAACTTTACGCATCTGTGATCTGGTGTCGTATTCCGTTCCGTCGCAGGAATAGAGGCTAACTAACTAGCCCTTTCACTCCCTCGAAACGGAAGGTCCCTGATCGGCGCATCGCGCAATCGAGGCACCCGTCTGGGCTTCGTAGGTCAACCCGCTGGGCTGGGTCCAGGAGGCCCGGCCAGCGACGCGGAACCACTGGTAGCCACTGCTACTGGCCGTCTCCTTCGCCGGCGTGATTGCCGGAATTGCGTTCGCATTGCAGTCCTCTCGCGACTTCGGATGGGACTGATCGCGCCGCTTCCCCGGGATGGATCGTGGAACTGCCTGCACTGCACTGGCATTGGCGACCCGATTCAACCAGGCGCCGGTCATCTACTGGGCGTGTGCGTTCGTCGGTCTGGTGTCATCTTCGGTAACTTCGTGGGCCCGGCCATCGACCTGTTCTCCGCCCGCCCGGCGTTGGCGGTGATATCTGCGTCCGGCGCCGCCACAGCAGCCGATTTCGTCGCCGCCTTCCTGGCCACGAGTCTCAGCATGGTCGGGCACGTCGCGTCGATCGCCGGCGTGCAGATCGTCAACGGCGTCCGCAGCGAAGAACTCGACAATCGCGTCGAACTGGTGCTCGCCATGGAACTCCCGTCGGCCCGTCGGACAGTTCCGCGGAGCTGTGGGGTGAACGCACAACGGTCCCTGGCGGTGAACGAACAGGGAGTGGAGAGCCGATGAGCGAATTGACCCGGATCAACGCACCGAGAGCGACGACCGGACCCGGCCGACCATGAGATACACAGCGATCATCAGCAATCCGACGTAGACGTCGTTCTCGAACCAGCCGAACACGGTCTGTTTTTCCGCGGTGAACGTGGTCGGGTAGTAGAAGACGCTGATCGCCAACAGCACGACGAGGTAGGCGAGCACGCCGATCTGGGCCCAGGCCTCCTGTCGGCGCGCGAGCCACACCGAGCCGAACCCGATGACGTAGAAGAGCCAGGCGGCAGGTGTCGTCACGGTGAAGGTCGGGTCTTCGATGCCTGCGACCGCTGCGTACACGGTGTGGACTGCGGACAGTGTGAACGCGGCGGCGAGCACCCACGGGACGGCGCTGGTGGTCACCGTGGCGGGGGATGTGGTGGTGGCGGTTGCCATGGACGGCTCCTCGTGTCGGGCGGCCCGTGCGGTCGCCGTGTGCATCGATAGTCGTTCGAACGGCCGGCGGGTAACAGCCACAGCGGCGAGCTGTGGGGCCAGTGTGGGGGTCGCGTGGCTGGGAGCCTGGCGTGGCGCAGCAGAGGCTGGACACGTACCGAACGCACCCACCCCGGAGGCCCACATGAACGTCATCAGCCCCGCCGCCCCGTCCCGCCCCGACGTCAACGAAATGGTTGTCATCCACCGCGTCTTCCGGCGCGAGTTCACCGCGCTGCCGACGCTGATCCGGGCGGTCGCCGAGGGCGACGTCGCGCGGGCAAGGCTGGTCGCGGAGCACCTCGCACTGATCCTCGACGGGCTGCACATGCATCACACCGGCGAGGACGCGGTGCTGTGGCCGCTGCTGCAGGTGCGTGCAGCCCCGTCGACGGCACTCGTCGAGACGATGCAGCACCAGCACGGGATCGTCGACAGCCGCACCGAGGAGGTCCGGACGCAGAGTGCGATCTGGGCGCAGGCGCCGACACCGATCGGTGGCGAGCAGCTCGCGCGGACGGTCGAAGGCCTGGCGGCCGCGCTCTTCGAACACCTCGAGCTCGAGGAGCGGGAGATCCTGCCGCTCGTGTTGTGTCACATCACCGTCGAGGAGTGGCAGAGCCTCGGAGACCACGGTCGTGACGCGATGTCCGCCCGGCAGCTCCCGCTGATGTTCGGCGCCATCCTCGAGGAGGCCGACGCCGACGAACGGGGCCGGATGCTGGCACAGCTCCCGATCCCCGTGCGCTTGTTCCTGCGCACTGTCGGTGCCCGCCGGTATCGGCGCTACATCACGCGCGTGCGCGCCGCGTGAGCCCGTCCACCAGGTCGGCGAGCTCGGGCGCTGCCGCGGCGCGACCGGCGTTCCAGGCTTCCTGGAAGGCATCGTCGCCGAGGAGACTGCGCGCGGTGGCCAGGTCCTGCGCGGCAAGCTCGCGCGACACCGGGAATCGGGGGTCGACCGCGTCGGCCACCGACAGGGACGCCGACGCAGCGAGGAGTGTGGCAGCGGCGCGCGGTTCGTCCAGCCGCACGGCGACCCCGGCCAGGGCGGGCAGCGCATAACTCAGGGGCCAGCTGAGGCGGGCATCGAGAGACCGTGTGATGGATTCCGCGAGCAGGGCAGCCGTGCCGGCCGTGTCACCCCGGAGAGCGGTGACCGTGGCCCGGCGATTCAGGCTGGTGGTGAGGGTGAAGTCGTTTCCGACGCTCCGCGCGATCTCGAGGGCACGGCCGAGCACCCGGTCGGCCTCGTCGAGGTCGCCGTGGACCAGCGCGAGTTGTCCGAGCGCGACCAGCGTGTGCGCCTCTTCCCACCTCAACCCGGCTCCCGACGCGCCTGCCAGCGCCTCGTCGAGCAGGTCGCGGGCTCGGTCGAGGTCACCGACGAAGACCGCGGCGTGCCCGGCCAGCGTCGCCGCCTCGGTTGCCAGGCCTGCGTCGCCGACACGACGGGCGATCGGGACCGCGGCGCGGGCCACCTCCCGCATGCGGGCGATGTCACCGCTGGCGAACAGCAGGCCCATCCGGCCGACCAGCGCTCGGGCACGGACTGTGTCGGATCCCTGGACGGTCGCCCGGTCCAACCACTCGAGGCCTTCACGGGCATGCCCGCGAAGGGCGAGGTAGAGCCACACGGTGGCAGCCAACTCTGCGGCGTCGTCGCCGCGCTCCAATTCGAGCAGGCGCAGGAACGCCGAGCGCAGGTTGGCATGCTCTGCTTCCAGGCGATCGAGTTCGGTGCGCAGAGCCGGACCGCGTAGCCGCGGGCCCGCGTCGAGGGCGCAGGATCGGTACCACCGAGCGTGGCGATCGGCCGCAGCCACGGCACCTTCGGCGGCGATGAGTCGGTGTCCTGCGTACTGGCGCACCGGCTCGAGCAGCCGGAAGCGTGGTTGATCATCGGTCGCCGCGCTGCGGGCGACCAGTGAGTGATCGACGAGCACGGTGAGCGGGTCGAGGACGTCGGTGATCCCGGTCACCGCGGCCGCGGCATCGAGGGTGAAGCCGCCGGAGAAGACCGCGAGCTGATCGAACACCGCGGCGTTGGGGGAGGTGACGAGGTCGACGCTCCAGTCGAGCGTGGCCGTCATCGTCCGCTGGCGCTCCGCCAGGTCACGCGGCCCCGGGGGCGCCTCGTGGACCTCGAGGCGAGCGAGCAGCGCTGCCGGGGGCAGCAGGCGCGCGCCCGCGGCGGCGAGCTCGAGCGCCAGAGGCAGCCCGTCGAGGCGACGACAGATGGCCGCCAGGACCGGAGCATTGTCGGCGTCGAGCGCCAGATCGGCTCCCGCCGCGGTGGCGCGGTCGAGAAGGAGCTGCACTGCCGCGGAAGTTCGCACGTCGGCGTACCGGTCGCTCCGGGGGAGAGGCAGCGGGCCGAGACCGACTTCGTACTCGGCCCGGACGCGCAACGCCGCACGACTCGTGACCAGCAGCACCAGGCCGGGGCACCGGGGCAGCAGGTCGGCCACCTCGGGGGCCGCGTCGAGGAGGTGCTCGAAGTTGTCCAGGAAGACCAACGCACGGCGACCCATGAACGAGGCGACCAGCCGGTCGGTGACGCCGCCTGCGCCGCGCTCGGGAAGGTCGACCGCGGCAGCGAGCTGCGGCAGGGCCTGTGCCGGATCGCGGACGGGGGCCAGGTCCACCGCGACGGCGACGTCGAACGAAGGAGCCAGCCGCTCCAGCACCGCACACGCCACCCGGGTCTTGCCGACGCCGCCCGTCCCGGTGACCGTGATCAGGCGCCTGCCCGACGACACCAGTGCCGCGATGCGCTCGATGTCACCGTCCCTACCGATCAGGTCGGTGGCCGGCGCGGTCACCGACCAGGTGCCTGTGTTGCGAGGCGCGAGACGCGCGGAGGCGGGAATCGCAGCGCTGAGATGGTCGCGGTCGGCGTCGTCGAGGTCGAGCGCGGCGGCCAGTGCGCGGACCGTGTGCGGGTAGGGACGCTGCCGCTCCCCACGCTCGAGCGCGCTCACGGCCTTGACCGAGAGACCGGCTCGCTCGGCGAGCTCCTCCTGGGTCAGGCTGCGGGATCTGCGCAGACGCCGCAGGACGGCACCGAAACTGTTCTCGTTCGCCTGCGCCACGGCAGGGACGCTAGTCGACTGGCGGCACCATCACACGCTTCAGGGAGAAGTGGGGCGGGGAGAAGCGCATTTCGAAGTCGGTGCGCAGGAGTCGGTTCCAACGGGTGGACACAGTTCCGAACCAAGGGTCTCAACGGCGAAACCGGAACTTTGACGACGCGGGATGGCGTCGCCTTTCCCATCATGGATCACAGATTGTCCGGAATGCAGGCTTGTAGCGGCTCGCCGGTGAACGCCCAGCACAGCAACCTGAACGGCGCCAGAAACACAATGTTGCTGAGGTCGGTGGATCCGGAGTTCTGGCCGTCGTGCGGGTAGAAGAAGTCGCTGCTGCCGGAACTGCTGCCGGCCCAGGGGACAGGGAGTGCCGGATCGTCGAGGTCTGCGGGCGCGGCAGACGCCGAAGCCACGGTGCTGAGGGTGATGGCTGCGCCGGCCAATGCAACGATGATTGATCGCTTCAAGATGGATCCTCTGCGCTAGTGCTGTGTCGACGCCGAGAGACGTCGTGGAGGACGATATATATCGCTCGTCGAGTCGGTGGCTGGTTTTGATCATGTTGACTGCATCGAGAATTCTGTTGTGCTGGTGTCGATTTGTGCACAGCGTTTGCCGGTGGGGTTCGACCGTTGCGTCCGACCAGTCGGCCTCGAGGGTGTCCCGTGGTTCCACTGGACCTCGAAACGACTCGAGTGAGCGGAGAATGCCCGACGCAAGTTTCTCGAACTGGGTTGCTACGTGGTCTGTGTCGGTGACGACCAGATCCATCTGGCAACTCCCATTTCCATCTCGCCCAGCACGATCCCGGTGACGAGGACGGAGGCTGCGAGGAGCTTGGGTACATAGTTCCCGGACCACCGGCCACCACGCTGCTCAGGACGTTCGACCATTCGTGTTTGCTCGCCCGTCGAGACCGTCGCCGCACTTCGGCAACCGGGCGAATGATACGCCGACCGCCCCTTCGCTCGAGGCGTATGGGATCATTCCCGGCAGAACATCTTTCGACCGCTCGAGTTCCGATCAGAGTGCGATTCGCCCACTCGGATCCGGGTAGCGATACCCTTGCTCCCTCAGGTGCCCAGGGTAGTGGCGCCGCGATCACGAAGGGATGTCCCCGATGTCGTCGGCGGTGCGCGAACGGATCGGTAATCTCCCACACGAGCTCACCAACTTCGTCGGCCGTCGCCGCGAGCTCGCGGAGGTTCGTCAGCTGTTGACCGAGTCGCGTCTGGTGACCCTGACCGGCATGGGTGGTGTCGGCAAGACCCGGCTCGCGCTGCGGGCCGCCGCGAGTCTGCAGCAGGACTTCGAGGACGGGGTCTGGCTGGTCGAACTCGGTGCGCTCGCCGAGCCGCACCTGCTGGCGGACACGGTCGTGGCCGCACTCGGGCTTCGGGAACGGGCGGCACGCTCCCCGCTCCCACTACTCATCGACTTCCTGGCCGGCCGGCGCGCGCTGATCGTTCTCGACAACTGCGAGCACCTGGTGGCGGAGGTCGCCGAGTTCACGACGGCGGTATTGAGCGCATGCCCCGAGGTGCGGATCGTGGCGACCAGTCGGGAGGCTCTGGCCTCCGGGGAGGAGGCGGTGCTGCGGGTTCCGCCACTGACGGTTCCGGATCCGGATACAGCGGCGCTGCGGGGTCTGGGCCATTACGAGGGCGTCGTCATGTTCGAAGCTCGTGCCCGCTCCGCGGTTCCCGGGTTCAGCCTGACCGTGGACAACCAGGTCACGGTCGCGGAGATTTGCCAGCGGCTCGAGGGTCTGCCGTTGGCGATCGAGCTGGCCGCGGCCAGGTTGCGCGCACTGTCGCTGAAGGAGATCCTCCTGCGGCTCACCGACCGGTACCGGCTGCTGACGTCCGGCAACCGCGTCGCTCCGTCGCGGCAGCAGACGCTGCAGCTGTGTATCGACTGGAGTCACGACCTGCTGAGCGACCGCGAGCGGACGCTGTGGCGTCGGCTGGCGGTGTTCGCCGGCGGCTTCGAGCTCGACGCCGCAGCGGAGGTCAGCGGCTTCGCCGACGACGTGCTGATCGACGTGCTGGACTCGCTGGTCGACAAGTCGATCCTGATCCGGCAGGAGACGGGCGAGGTCGTCCGGTATCGGATGCTCGAGACGATTCGCGAGTACGGGCTCGAGAAGTTGACAGAGGCGGGCGAGTCGGCGCTCCTGCGGCAACGTCACCATGACTGGTGCGTTCGGTTGACGCTGCAGGCCGAGGCCGAGTGGATGGGGAAGCGGCAGCTCGAGTGGATCGCTCGATTCGATCGCACCGGAGCGGATCTGCGTGGGGCGCTGGAGTTCAGCGTCACTGCCGCGGCCGACACGGACGCGGCGCTGCGGATGGTCGCTGCGATCTATCCGTACTGGGTTTCCCGCGGGTTGCACAGCGAGGGGCGGTACTGGATCGAGCGGGCGCTGGCCCGTGCCGACGAGGCTCCGGCCGCGTCACGGGTGACGGCGATGTGCTTCGGCGGCATGCTGGCGTCGATGCAGGGCGATGTCGAGGCGGCCCAGGTGTGGACCGACGGTGCATGCGCCCTGGCGCAGTCGGAGGGGGATCCCGCGGTGCGTGCGGTCGCGGTCTCCGCGACCGGCTACCTCGCCACGTTCACCGCTGACTTCGCCCGTGCGACAGAATGTTTCGAGGAAGCGCTGCTGACACTCCGTGTCGAGGGGCCTCCGCTGTCACGCGTCGGGACCCTCGTCGGACTCGCGATGGCATGCGGGCTCGCGGGCGACGCTCAGCGCGCGATCGCCTGCCACGAGGAGGTCGTCGAACTCACCGAGTCGCTCGGCGAGTCCATGTACCGGTCGTACTCGCTGGGCATGCTGGGCCTGGCGCTGTGGGAGCAGGGCGACACCACGCGCGCGACGAAGCTGATCGAGGAGGGGGTGCGGCTCACCCGCGTCGTCGACGATCCGCTCGGCCTCGCGATGTGTCTCGAGATCCTGGCCTGGATCGGCGCGGACCGTCCCGAGCGGGTCGCCGTACTGATGGGCGCGTCGGCATGGGTGGGCGAGGCTGCCGGTAGCCCCACGATCGTGGTCCGCGACCTGTTCGGTCATCACGATCGAATCGTTCGCGAGTCGACAGATGCCATCGGCCAGAAAGCGTTCGAGGCCGCCTTCGCGCGCGGGCGCGCCCTCCGCGTGGACGCGGCCATCGCCTACGCACTCGGCGACCAGACGTCCGCCGAGCCGAGTGCGAGCGCGCCGACGGAGCGGCTCACCCGACGGCAGCGAGAGATCGCCGAACTCGTCGCACAGGGGATGACCAACAAGGCCATTGCGCAGCAGTTGGTGATCTCACAGCGCACTGCGGAGGGGCACGT
Source organism: Rhodococcus sp. NPDC003348 (assembly GCF_053589375.1). Lineage (NCBI taxonomy): Bacteria > Bacillati > Actinomycetota > Actinomycetes > Mycobacteriales > Nocardiaceae > Rhodococcus > Rhodococcus sp. NPDC003348. The sequence continues at coordinate 68,223 of NZ_JBSFRT010000013.1, read as the reverse complement.
GGAGAACGTCCTCACCAAGCTGGGCTTCACGACCCGCGCGCAGATCGCAGCGTGGGTCGACGCGGGCGCGGGTCAGAAGGCCTGACGGCGGGAAGAACTCTCGGGTGGCCCTTGTACGACGGCATTGGGGTGGTCACGCCACCTTCTCCCAGTTTGCCGCGTTCAACAACGTGACAGTGCCATCAGTCGTCCCTGCAGGTCAGACCCCGGATCCCGTGTCCAGGCCACACATCAACTGCGGAACCCGGGTCAGAAATAGACTTCCTGCAGTTCGTGAATCGATCCGCTGTTTCCCTCGAACTCGAAGAGGGACTCATTCCTTAGGACGTACATCCGATCACAGACGCTGGACAGGGTCTGGATGTTTTGGTCAACGACGAGCACACCCTCGCCGCTTTCGCGGGTAAGCCTCAGCAGGACCTGCAGAGCTTCGCTGGTGGCCTTGGGGGATAGCCCGAGGCTGAGTTCGTCCACCATCAAGATGAAAGGCTCGGCAGCGAGTCCTCGGGCGATCGCGAGCATCTGTTGCTGACCGCCACTCAGGAACCCGGCGGGGCGCTGCAGTAGCGGCCTGAGTGAGGGGAATCGGCTCAGAATTTGATCCAGGTTCTCGTTGGTCAGTTTGTGTCCGACCGCCAAGGCGCCGACCTGTAGGTTCTCCAGAACGGACAGTGATCCGACGATGCCCCTCCCCTCGGGCACGTGGATCAATCCGGACCTGGCTGCGTCCACCGGTGACGGGGCAACGGCGACCGCGTCCACGGTGACGAGGCCGGCACCGCGACCGATCATGCCGGAAAGGGCTCGAAGCAACGTCGTCTTCCCCGCACCATTTCGACCCGTAAGCCCCACGAGTTCCCCTCGGGAGACATGCAGGGAAATCTCGTCGAGCACGCGCGCCGGCCCGTACCCTACGGTCAGGTCGGTCACAGTCAGCCCCTGTGACGACGTCTCTGTGCGAGATATTCTCGGCTGGAATTTCTCTGAGTACGGCGGAGCGCTCTCAGTCGATTCGGCCGACGAGCAGAAAGCGGGTTCCCCTGCCATGGAACCACATTCACCCTCCCGATTCAGCGGTTCGACAGGCCTGCCGACGAAAGCCTCCAGTACCCGATCGTCACACGTGACCTGCTCTGGTTGACCGGAGGCTAGTACCTGCCCTCCGTTCAGTACGGTGACCGTATCGGCCACACGCCGAACGAAGGCGACATGGTGCGCGACAAGTAAGACCGTTACGCGTCCATTGGAACGAAGTTTGAGTATCGCGTTCTGAACGGTGTGGATCTCGTGTTCTCCCAGTCCGGCGGTCGGCTCGTCGAGGAGCAAGATCGTCGGCTCCGCCACGAATGACCTCGCCAGGTCGACCAGTTTCCGGTCAGCCAGCGAGAGTTCATCGGCCCTCTTGTTCCATGTGGACTCCGAAACCCCGACCAGGCGCAGGGCCCCTTCGCACCTTGCTCGAGCATCAGCGTCTGCTTTCCGCCCGAGGGTAGGGCGTAGCAGATCCGCGAGCATCGAGCGCCCTTGCTGGCTCAGCAGTCCCAGTGCCACGTTCTCGACTGCGGACAAATCGTCGACGAGCGACGGATTCTGAAAGGTCCGCCCCACTCCAGCAGCACGAATCTCCGGTGGCGACAGCTTGGTGGTTGCAAGTCCATTGACTCGGATCTCTCCACTCGTCGGTCGGAGTAGACCGGTGATGGCATTGATCAGCGTCGTCTTACCAGCACCGTTTGGGCCAATCAGGGCATGGATCTGTCCCTGGGTCACCATGATGTCGACTCCACTCAGTGCCTGTACTCCATCGAAAGCGACACCTACGCCGGCAATCTCCATTGCGGCCGCTGCAGTCGCTGCAGTCGCTGCAGTCGCTGCAGTCGCTGCAGTGTCGCAGTCGTCGGAATACGTCTGGCCGGAGTTTGCCGCTGCTGGGGCATCGAAGGCCTCGGACGGTGTATCGCAGGCGTCGGTGCTTTCGGACCCGCGGGCGGTGCCGGTCGAAGCCTGCGGCCGACTCGACAGCCGCTTGGCGGTAGCACCGCCCCACCTGGACAGGGCTCCCAGGATTCCCGCCGGAGCCAGCACAACAAAGACAAGAAACGTGATACTTGCGTACAAGGCTTGGTTCTCGGGAGCGCCTTGAAAGATGGAGGGCAACGCCGCAAAAAAGAGTGCACCGAGCAATGGTCCCAATAATGTACCCTGGCCTCCCACGACAACCATCGCCACTAGGGTGATGGATACCGCGACGGTGAATGAATCTGGTGTGATGACCGTAAGCGCCTGGGAAATTACAACACCGGCCAAGGCTGCACCAAGACCTGTGAAAACAAAGGCGTTCCACTTGGCCTTCTTGACCCTGACACCGAGTAGGGATGCGACCTGCTCGCTCGACCGCACCAGCCGAAGTTCGTGACCGCGTCTTCCGACTCCGAAATTTGCGGACGAGAACAGAACGACAGCCAGGAAACCGAACGCAAGGTAGTACAAGCCAACGCCGTTGCCGAAATCGACACCAAGAACGTACAGCTCGGGCACGAGCAGACCGGACTGGCTACCGGTGAGATTGACGAACGCACTTGACTGCAGACCGGACCACACCACAAATGCCATAAAGAAGGTGACAACGGCGGAACCGAAGTGTGAAAGTTGCACCACCGCAAGTCCAATAATTCCGCACGAAATCAAGGTAAGTCCCACGCAAATGGTAAGCGCAAGGATCGGGGACAGCCCAGCGGATCTCGCCGCGGTCCAGGCATACGCGGCGATGGCAACCAGAGCCCCATGTCCGAACGAGAGTTCGCCAAGGTATCCCTGCCAGAGGTTCATTCCAACGGCCACTGCGCCCCAGGCCATGCCGAGTATCAGGACGTACTGCCACGAGGCTTCGCGGACGATCACCCCGAGGGCTGCGAGCGTCACAAGCGCCGTTGCCACGCCCGAGTACCGTCGCAATACGACTGTCGGTAGTTGCCGCTGCACCGAGTGCTCAAACACGATGTACTCTCCGCTCTCCAAAAACTCCCTGTGGGCGAATGACTAGGACGGCAATCAGCGCCGCGAAGATGACGAGGTTGGCCGCGTCGGGTCCGAAGTATGTTGCGACCACATTGCTCACAAGACCCGCACAGATGCCGCCGACAACCGCCCCCGTCAGGCTCGTGAGCCCAAAAGCGATCGCCGCTGTGAACGCGTAGAGCAAGTAGCCTTCGAGCATGAAGGTCGAAACGTAGACACGGTTGGCGGACAGTAGGCTCACGATCGCGGCCAAGAAGCTACTGATTCCCCAGGCGGCCGCAAATAGGCGATCGCTACGGACGCCGAGCAGCTTGACCGTTTCGCGGGATTCGGCCATGGCTCGTGTGAGCAAGCCGGCGCCGGTATATCGAAAATAGAGACTGAAGCAGCCGAGGAGGACCCCGGCAACGGCAAAAGTTTGCATCAGTGAATAGTTGATCTGGATTCCGAATAGGTTGACGCCGCCGGACCCGAGAAGTTGAGGAAATTGGAATGGCTGACCGGCGCCCCTGAATCGGTCCACGAAAGCTGCTAACACCAGCGACAGAGCGAGCGTCCTGATAATCACATTTGTGTTACCTGCACTCGGCTTGGGGCGAATGACACAGTAGAACGTGAGAACACCCAAGAAGGTGCTGAACAACAATCCGACGATGACGGCCGCGCCAAATGGGACGCCGTACTCGACCATGACAGTCAGGGCGATGAAGGCGGCGGCAGTACCTATCATTCCCTGGGCGAAGTTCACGGTGGCCGTCGCCTTGTACAGCACAACCATCGCGAAGGACAGGAGTCCGTACAGCATTCCGACGGTCACGCCGCTCAGGACCGTTTCCAGGAACAGGCCCATGACACTCTCCTATGGTTGGTCGGTGAACCTCACGGCAGTACAGGTACGTCGACGGTCTCGGTCGCCTGGTATTGACCGTCCTTGACCGTGACCGCCGGCAGTGAAGTCAGACCCATGTGCGATTCTCGAGAGAAGGTCATGGGGGGGATGAGGGGACTCACCTGATGGTCCTGCATGGCGGCAAGTGCCTCGACCAGGCTCTCGCTGGTCGGGTCGGGCCCAGCGAGTTCGAGGCCCGCGACCACGGCCTGCGCGATCGCGCAACCGAACGTCGTCACTGTGTCGATCGGTGAGTCCGGGTAGTACTTGCGTACCGCGTCGAGGCAAGCGGCTGCGCTCGGGTCCGTGGGTGGCTTGGTGATGGCCAGGCTGAAGAGAAGATCGTGTGCGCTCCGCGGTGTTCCCTGCAGAAAGGTATCACCGGGAAGCGAGGTCGTACCGAGGATCGCCCTTCTCGGGAGCTGGTCCTTGCCGGCAAGGTAATTCACGATCTTGGTCGTCTCGGCGGGGGCTGAGGTGAAGACGACGTAATCCGGCTTCGCCTCGGCGACCTGGAGTGCCACGGGTGTCACATCGGCCCCGAACGGCACGATCGCCGTGCCGAGGAATGAGCCACCGCCCTCTTGTACTGCCGCCTCGACCTTCGTCAGTATCGGGTCATTCTGGTCGGACACCGTGCGAACAAGGAAAACCCTTCCGGGTCCGGTCTTCTCGAATGCCGCGGAGACCAGAGCATGTGCCTGATCAGGGAACGTGGGAACCATCGCGAAGGCGTGTGGCACTAGTGCGTTGACGAAGGACGGACTTGACTTTGCGGGGAAGAGTAGGGGAACACCTTCCTTGTCCAGAACCGGGACAATCGCATCGATCGAGCCTGAGCCAGAGCCGCCGACAATCGCTATGTTCTTGTCTGTCACCAGCTTCCGCACGTTCTGCACTGCGCGGGCCACATCGAGCCCGTCATCGAGCAGTGTCAGCTCGATCTTCTTCCCGTTCACACCGCCGCCATCGTTGACTGCCCGAAAGATCGCCTGCTGCCCTTCGCTCAGGGCCTTGCCGTAACCCCCGGCCGGTCCACTGATTCCACTCGTCTCACCGAGTTTGATGACATCGCCGTGTGATTCGGCATTACCTGCGGCCCCGCAGCCGGCGAGTGACAGAGCTACCGCAGCGGTGGTGACCCCGCAAACAAGTCTGCTGATGTGAAAGGACGTGGGCATGACATAACCTTCCGTATTCGCATTCCCGACGGAATGGCAAAGCTGTGGTTGTTGAACGGGCCCTCGCGCCATAGCCAGGCCCGGGGTGGATAGCTAGAGGGGGCTACGATCCCCGACTGGAGTGACCGGTGCCCTGGATGAAGTCCGTCAGTTGCCGATATCGGAATCGGGCAACTCATTCAGCGAGATCAGGCTGTTCCCGCATGATCCGCGCAAATATCGGCTGGAAATTGAACCATCCAGCCCGCTGATCGTAGAGTGCGGCCACCTCTCGGGCAGTCTCCGCTGGAATGGAGTCCGGCTCACCGGCTGCGAGCGCGAGAAGCTGTGCTTGGCAAGATCTTTCGAGAGATATAAACCACCATGCGGCTTCGTCTACGGTTGCGCCGACCGTCAGTATGCCGTGGTTCTTGAGGATCGCGGCGCGATTCCCTCCCAAACTCTCTGCGAGGGAACGACCTTCGATGTCGTCCAACACGACACCGTTGTACTGATCAAAAACGGAGTGCCTCTCGTAGAATGCGCATGCATCCTGGGTGATCGGATCCAACTTCCGGCCGAACGCGGACCAAGTCTTTCCATGAAGCGAGTGGCTGTGCGCGACGGCTACGACATCAGGTCTGGCGTCATGCACACTGGCATGTATCGTGATTGCTGCTGGATTGACGGGGCCTACGCCCTCTACCAGGTTTCCGGCCGCATCGATCAGGCATAGATCAGATGCGCGGATCTGACTGAAAGACACACCCCAGGGGTTGACCCAAAGGTGGTCGAGGTATTCGGGGTCTCGGGCGGTGATATGTCCGGTAACTCCGTCGTCGAGGCCGAACCTACTGAAAACCCTGAAGGCCGCGGCAAGGCGAATCTTCCTATGATTTCGCTCTTCATCAAGTGAAAGGAATGTGGGCGGAGTCGGTAGCTCAAGGGTGTGCATTGTCGGCACTCCAGGGAGAAGGTAGTCGGGCGTCGTAGTGTCTCTTGTTGCGGATCAACTTTCGGAAATGAGCGATGAATCGATCAACCCCGTGGGTGGGAGAGGGTGCTTGTAGAGAGCACTCGCATTCCGGAAACAGAGTTTCTCGACCGTGTCTCGGGGCAATGACTTCATGTCCCGGCTGAAGAGTTCTTGTGAATCGGGCCACGAGGAGTCGGCATGCGGGTAGTCGGTCTCGACCATTACCTTCTCGACGCCGATGATGTCGAGCATCCGGAATGCCGCTGGATCTTCGATCGACGTGAACCAGAAATTTCGTCGCAGGATGTCGACGGGGTCCGGGTCCGAGGTGCTCCATGTGTTCGAACTGGCAGCCTGCCTGTAGGAGCGGGTGAGTCGCTCGATGATCATCGGCACCCATGAGACGCCGGACTCGGACAGGACGATCTTCAGCTTCGGAAAACGCAGTGGGATCCGGGAGAAGATCCAATCAACCACTGCCTGTATGGAGTTCAGCGGGAAGAGCGCGACTGTGACGTCTGCAGGGGATGCCGCACTCGGCTGGCAGATCGATCCGGAGGACCCCACGTGCAAGTTGACTACGGTTTCGGTCTCTTCGCATGCGCGAAAGAACGGATCCCAGTACTCGGAATAGAGGGAGGGGAGCCCCAGCCCCTCGGGGTTCTCCGAGAATGTCACAGACTGGAAACCGCGTTCCTTGTTGCTTCTGATCTCCATTGCGGCCACCTCGGGGTCAAGGAGCCACGGAAGCTGGCATGAGATGAATCTGTCGGGATACGCGCCGCACCATTCCTCGAGCATCCAGTCGTTGTAGGCGCGAACGGAGGCGAGACCGGCCTCGTGATCACGCATTCCGCTCAACCGCTTGCCGGCAAACCCCCAGACGAAGGATGGAAAATTCAGAGACGCGTACACTCCGTTGAGGTCCATATCTTTGACCCGCGAATGAACGTCCCACACACCGGGTCGGAAGTCTTCGTACTTTTGAGGCGCCAGGCTCCATTCTTTGATGGGTCGTCCGACTGCTCCGCACATCGTGAGGCGCATGGGGATTCGGTCGCCGTCAATATGCCAGTACGGGATTCCGTGCTGATCGGGGACAACTGTTGGTACCAGGTCGCGGTACCGCGAGCTGGTCCGACTGGTGAAGATATCTGCGGGCTCGAGAACATGATCGTCCACCGAGACGAGAGGACACCACAATTCCCGGGGGGCGGGGTCGGAGAGAAGGGTTGGCTCCGACCGAACGAGCCCTCTTCCCTGACTTTCGACATCTGGGTTGTGGATATCAAGCGCCATTTCTGACTCCATTCGGTCGTCATATCGCCCGGTGGCGGCCTCAAATCACTTTTCTCATCGCCCGAGCCGGCCAGAGTGTGAACCTCGTCACGGTTAGCCTAACGATTGGAAGGTATACGACCGTTGGGGGGCTGTCAACGGATTGTGTTGTTCACGAGGGCATTCGGGGTTGACGGCAGGCCGCGAATGCATGTGGCGCTCCATCGTCGCCGCCTCGAGTCGGGCTGGGTCGACTTCTTCGGGCGCATGGAAGCGTCACCGACGGGCTGATCTATCACGGCTGCACGGGCTGATGCTCCTGTGGTCTGTCGGGCTGCGGGTGAGAGTGGATCGACGGCGGTGTTGCCGGGCGTGAGGACCGTGGAGGCCTCGCCAACCGACCTCTCTATTGACCTTCCGATCGTAAGGAATTAGATTCCTCGCACAACCGATCCGGTTTCAGTGGTCGGGTAACGACGGTCCGCCGATCTGGCTGCACGTCGTGAGCAACTCCGAAGCGAGGAGTAGTGACTCCTATGAGTGTCAGTTCTATTGGTACACAAAAGCTATCGAGTGTGGTCATCCGAATTGCCGGAGACTCGGGAGACGGTGTCCAGCTGACCGGCGACAGGTTCACGGGCGAGGCCGCCCACCTCGGTAACGACCTCTCGACCATGCGGGACTTCCCCGCCGAGATTCGCGCTCCCGCAGGGACGCTCGCTGGCGTTTCGTCATTCCAGTTGCACTTCGCGGACCACGGGATCGAGACCGCCGGGGACAGCCCCGACGTATTGGTGGCGATGAACCCGGCGGCGCTGAAGGCGCATCTGGCCGACCTCCCGGCCGGCGCGGAGATCATTGTCGACAGCGACCAGTTCAAGCGGCGCAGTCTCCGGCGTGTCGGGTACGAATCGAACCCGCTCGAGGACGGAACCCTCGACGGCTACCGGCTGCATGCCGTCCCGTTGGCGTCGATCACCGTCGAAGCGTTGCGAGAGTTCCCGATCAGCACGAAGGATGCGGAACGGGCGAAGAACATGTTCGCCCTCGGGCTTCTGTGCTGGATGTACGACCGGCCCACCGAGTCGACCGTCCAGTTCCTGCGCCGCCGATTCCCAACCGAACTCGCAGAGGCGAACATCGCCGCCTTCCGCGCGGGCTATGCCTTCGGCGACACCACCGAGACCTTCGCCGCGCGCTACGAGGTTCGCCCGGCCCGACTCCCGCAGGGACGGTACCGAAACATCTCCGGAAACCTTGCGCTCTCGTATGGACTGTTGGTCGGTGCCCAGCGAGCCGGTGTCCCCCTGTTCCTCGGCGCCTACCCGATCACCCCCGCATCAGACCTGCTGCACGAACTGGCCCGACACAAGGCCCACGGGGTGCGGACCTTTCAGGCCGAGGACGAGATCGCCGGCATCGCGGCGGCCATCGGCGCCTCGTTCGGCGGCCACCTCGGCGTGACCTCCACGAGCGGCCCCGGCATGTCCCTCAAAGCCGAGGCGCTCGGCCTGGCGGTCGCATTGGAGCTGCCGCTCGTCGTGTGCGACATCCAGCGCGCCGGCCCCTCCACCGGCATGCCCACGAAGACGGAACAGGCGGACCTGCTGCAGGCAATGTTCGGCCGCAACGGCGAGTCGCCGGTTCCGGTGCTCGCGCCCAGGTCGCCGTCCGACTGCTTCGACGCGGCGTGCGAGGCGGTCCGGCTCGCGACGAAGTACCGCACACCCGTGGTGCTGCTGTCCGACGCCCACCTCGCGAACAGCTCGGAGCCCTGGCGCCTGCCCGACCTCGACCGCCTCCCGGGCACCGGGGTCCGGTTCGCGACCGAGCCGAACCGGGACGGCGAGTTCTGGCCGTTCCTGCGGGACCCGACGACGCTGGCGCGCCCGTGGGCGCCACCGGGCACGCCGGGACTCGAACACCGCATCGGCGGCCTTGAAAAGCTCGACGGTAGGGGCACGATCTCCTCGGACCCCGACAATCACGAGGCGATGGTGCGGGCCCGCGCCGCCAAGGTCGCGGGGATCGCGACCGACGTGGCGCCCCTCGAGGTCGACGACCCCGGCGGCGGCGCCGACGTCCTTGTGCTCGGCTGGGGCTCGACGCACGGCGCGATCGCCGCGGCGGTGCGCACCGTCCGCGAACGCGGTGGACGCGTGGCCCAGGCCCACCTTCGTCACCTGAACCCGTTTCCGTCCAACACCGGCGAGGTGCTGGGCCGATACCGCACGGTGCTCGTCCCCGAGGTGAACCTCGGTCAGCTGGTCGTGCTGATCAAGGCGGCCTTCGACGTCGACGCCGTCGGATACAACCGCGTCCGCGGCCTGCCGTTCACCGCACGGGAGCTCGTGGACCGGATCGAGGAGCTGATCTGAGTTGTTCGACAACCTCATCGTGCAGGCGAATTCGACATCGGCGACCCGATCGTCCGTCGCGTTGACGACCGACCACTTCAAGACCGACCAGGAGGCGCGCTGGTGCCCGGGGTGCGGGGACTACGCGATCCTGGCGGCGGTGCAGGGATTGCTGCCCGAGCTGGGCGTCGCCCGCGAGAACATGGTCTTCGTCTCCGGGATCGGATGTTCGTCCCGGTTCCCCTACTACCTGAACACCTACGGCATGCACTCGATCCACGGTCGTGCCCCCGCGATCGCGACGGGTCTGGCGATGTCGAGGCCGGACCTGTCGGTCTGGGTCGTCACCGGTGACGGCGACTGCCTGTCCATCGGCGGCAATCACCTGATCCACACGTTGCGACGGAACGTGAACCTGACGATCCTGCTGTTCAACAACCGGATCTACGGCCTCACCAAAGGGCAGTACTCGCCGACGAGCGAGACGGGCAAGGTCACCAAGTCGACGCCCGCGGGTTCGGTCGACCACCCGCTCAATCCGATCTCCCTCGCGCTGGGTGCGGAGGCGACGTTCGTGGCGCGCACGATCGACTCCGACCGCGGCCACCTCACGTCGGTGCTGCGGGCCGCGGCACAGCACCGCGGGACGGCGCTGGTCGAGATCCTCCAGAACTGCAACATCTTCAACGGCGGAGCCTTCGACGCGCTGAAGGACCCCGACACCCGGGGCGACGTCACCGTCCGGCTGCGACACGGCGAACCGGTGGTGTTCGGATCGACGACCAGGAAGGGTGTGCGGGTCAACCCGCGTGGCGGCCTGGAGATCGTGACCGTCGAGGACACCGATGCGGCTGATCTGCTTGTTCATGATGTCCATCAAGAGGATTCATCCACCGCGTACATGCTCTCGCGCCTCGCCGACCGGCCCGACGGCGTCACCCCGCTCGGCATCTTCCGTGATGTGGCGCGTCCCGCCTACGACGACCTGGTCAACGCACAGCTGGTCGAGGCTCGGGGCGACGGTCACATCCCTGATCTGTCCGACGTCATCGCGGGAAGCGACACCTGGCTGGTGGGTTCGGGCCCGGAGTAGACCCACACCCGCCACGCAACACACAACTGCACTGATAACAGAGGAGAACGAAGTGATCATCGATCGGGTGGGCGTCGTGGGTGGCGGCCTCATGGGAACGGGCATCGCGCGGGTCTGCGCGCTCGCCGGGGCGGACGTCGTGATCTGCGAGGCGGATGCGGACCGGGCCGAGGCGGCGCGGACGCGCACCGAGAGCTCGCTGCGCCGGGCCGTGTCGGCCGGGAAGATCAGCGACGAGAACTGCGCGGCTGCGGTGTCGCGGCTGCGGTTCACGGCGGAGCTCGAAGAGTTGGGCGACCGCGAGATCGTCATCGAGGCGGTTGTCGAGGACGAGGCCGTCAAGTCGGAGCTGTTCGCCGCGCTCGACAAGGTGGTGACCAGCCCGACCGCCGTTCTCGCCTCGAACACGTCGTCCATCTCGATCACGAAGCTGGCCGCCGCGACGACCCGACCCGAGCGGGTCGTCGGCCTGCATTTCTTCAATCCGGTGCCCGCGCTTCGTCTCGTCGAGCTCATCCCGACGCTGCACACCGAGGCGGCGACGATCGACCGCGTCGAGCGCTTCGTCGGAGAAGACCTGCGAAAGCTGGTCATCCGGTCCCAGGATCGGGCGGGGTTCGTGGTCAACGCCCTGCTGACGCCCTACCTGCTGTCCGCGGTGCGGATGTTGGAGTCGGGATTCGCCTCCGCGGCAGACATCGACCGGGGCATGGTGGAGGGCTGCGCCCACCCGATCGGTCCGCTGTCGCTCGCGGACTTCGTCGGTCTCGACATCCTGCTGGCGGCGTCTACCTCGATGTACGAGGAGTTCAAGGACCCCCAGTTCGCCCCGCCGCCGCTGCTGCTGCGCATGGTCGAGTCCGGGCTCCTCGGCGAGAAGACCGGGCGCGGCTTCTTCACCTACTCCCGATGAACACACCCGAAGGAGAGCCCATGCCCGCAGACGACGACGGCATCGGCCTGCCCGTGACGCCGAGCGCCACGTGGTCGCTGCCCGATCCCTGTGGCGGCGGCACCGGGGTCACCGTGTCGCCCGACCTGGCCTGGACACTGCGCCGAGCCGCCGGACTGCGAGGCCGGTCCGTCGCGGTCGTCGACGGCGAGACCAGGATCAGCTACGCGGACCTGCAGTCCTGGTGCGACCGGATGGCATCCGGGATGGCCCGGCGCGGGGCCGTGAGCGGGGACCGGGTCGCCGTTCTCGGCGCCAACAGTGCCGAATACCTCGCCGCGTACTTCGCGATCCCCACGGCAGGGCACGTTCTGGTCCCGCTCAATTCCCGGCTCGCCGATGCCGAGTTGCGCGAGGTCCTCGACGACTGCGAGCCTGCCATAGTCGTGGTGGACGAGGCGCACCGGGAGCGAGCAGAAGCGCTCACCGGGGCCCGCCGCACCGGCGTGGTCACCTTCACACAGTTGCTCGCCGAGCCGGACGCGCGGCCCGGTGACCACCGCGACACCGAGGTGAGGCCAACCGATCTCGCGGCGATCTTCTACACGGGCGGAACCACCGGACGGGCCAAGGGCGCGATGCTCACCCACGCCAACCTCGCCGCGAACGCACTGCACATGATCGCCGGGCTCGGCTACAACGCCGACGACGTCTACCTGCACTGCTCCCCGATGTTCCACCTCGGCGACGGCATGTCGACCCACCCGATGACCTGGGCCGGGGGCGGCCACGTGGTGATCCCCCGATTCGACCCGGAATCCGTCCTGGACGCCATCGAGAACCACGGGGTCACCTGCACCTTCCTGGTGCCCACCATGCTCACCCTGCTGCTCGAATACCTGGACCGGACGGGACGGGATCCGGACCTGTCATCGTTGCGGCTCGTCGTGCACGGCGGCGCGCCGATCTCGCCGGCACTGCTGGACCGGGCCATCGAGCGGCTGGGGTGCTCGTTCACCCAGTCCTACGGCATGACCGAGGCCGGACCGATCCTGAGCTTCCTGCCCCGCGAGGACCGACTGCTCGACAGCATCGTGCTCCGGTCGGCCGGCCGGCCGGTCGTCGGTGTCGAGGTGCGGGTCGCGCGGCCGGACGGCAGCGACTGCGAGGTCGGCGAGACGGGCGAGATCGTCGCCCGCGGACCGAATTTCGCGATCGGATACTGGCGGCAACCCGGGATCACCGCGGAGCGGTTCCGGGACGGCTGGTACTGGTCCGGTGACCTGGCCTACCGCGACGAGGACTTCCACCTCTACATCGTGGGTCGGGCCGGGGACGCGATCATCAGCGGCGGCGAGAACGTCTACGCCGCCGAGGTGGAGGCCGCGCTCGCCCAGCATCCGGATCTGGTCGAGGCCGCGGTCATCGCCGTCCCCTCGTCGCAGTGGGGCGAGCAGGTGCATGCGGCGGTGGTGATCCGCGACGGCGCGCAGACGACGGAGTCGGACCTCGACCGGCACTGCCGAGGGCTGATCGCCGGCTACAAGATCCCCCGTTCCTACGAGTTCCACGCCCAGTTGCCGCGCACGGGCCCCGGCAAAATCGACAAGTTGGCCCTGCGCCGGCCGCACTGGTCGGCGCATGGAAGGGATGTGTCATGACCACTTCGAACATTGGTCGGGAGCGGGTCGCGCTCGTGACGGGAGCCTCTCGCGGGATCGGGGCGGCCTGCGCGATACGCCTTGCGGCACAGGGGTACAGCGTCGCGGTGAACTTCGCCAGATCCGCGCAGGACGCCGAGGCGGTGGTGAAGCAGATCATCGCGAACGGAGGTACGGCGGTCGCCGTGCGGGCGGACGTCTCGGTCGAGGGCGCGGGGGAGGAACTCGTCCATGAGACCGCTCGGCTGCTTGGGCCGCCGCTCGTGGTGGTCAACAATGCCGGGGTTCAACGGTCCCGGGCGATGATCCGGCAGACCCGCGACGAGTTCGACCAGATGCTCGACACCAACGTCCGCGGAGCGTGGTCCGTCACGCGGGCGGCGCTTGCCCACATGTACGACGCCGGCTGGGGTCGCGTCGTCTTCGTCAGCTCGGTGCTGGGAGCCACCGGCGGCCCCGGGGACAGCGGGTACGGCGCGTCGAAGGCTGCGCTGCTGGCGATGTCGAAGAGCCTGGCCCTGGAGGTGTCGCGCCGGGGCATCACGTCCAACGCGGTGCTGCCGGGCACGATCCTCACCGACATCGTCGCCGACGTCGATCCGGCGGTGCTCGAGCACAACATCGCGGCGATCGCGGCTCGACGCGGGGGCGCACCCGAGGAAGTCGCAGCCGTCGTCTCGTTCCTCTGCTCACCGGATGCCTCCTATGTGAGCGGTGCAGAGGTCGCTGTTCACGGCGGCGGCTGGGTCACCCTGCCTCCGTCCCGGTGATCGATCTGGCAGTGGAAATCGAATACGAACCTCGGAGGTAGGAGATATGCAGTACGGGATCGGCTTGTACACCGGCCAGGTGCCGCCGGGCGAGGACATCGGCTTCCACGACGAGTACGCCCGCATCATCGAGCAGGCGAAGCTGGCCGAGCAGGCGGGCCTGGATTCGATCTGGCTGAGCGAGCACCACGGGGCGCCCGACGGGTACCTGCCCTCGTTGCTGCCGCTCGCGGCCGCGATCCTCGCGTCGACGAAGCGGCTCGTCGTGGGCACCGCGGTTCTGCTGGCACCCTTTCACGACCCGCTCCGGCTCGCCGAGGACGTCGCGGTCCTCGACCAGATGTCCGGTGGACGATTCATCCTGGGTATGGGAACGGGATGGCGCCACAGTGAGTTCCGGGCCTTCGGGATGAACCCGGCGACCCGCGGCAGGACCCTCGAGGAAACCGTCGAGATCCTCCGGCTCGCGTGGCGGGGCGAACGGTTCGGATTCGACGGGCGGGTGCACCGGATCGACAGCGCGATCGTCAGACCGCAGCCCTTCACCCCCGGGGGCCCGCCGATCTGGCTCGGGGGTACCGGCCCGCGGGCGTTGGTCCGCGCGGGCCGCCTGGGCGACGGATACTTCGGAGTCTGCACCCCGTTCGACACGGCCATGTCGACCTTCGACGCCGTGCTCGAGTCGGTGCCGGCCGATCGGCGGGATCGGTTCTCGTTCGGTCAGTTGCGGTCCGGCTTCATCTCGGACGATCCGGACCTCGGCTGGAAGCTCGCCGGGCGGGGCATGACCTACACGATGGACGTGCACGCCCGGTGGGCCAGGGAGGAGGCCGGCACCCCGGTCGAGCCGGACGCCACTCTCACCCCGGAAGAGGCGGTCCGCCAGTACAACCTCATCGGCACGGTGGACGACGTCACGGCGGCGCTGCGGCCCTACGAGCGCAGATTCGCGGGCCGATCCGACGCCCACCTTTGCTTCCGCCTCTATCATCCGTACATGCCGCACGCCGCGGTGCTCGACGCAATCCAGACGTTCGGTAGGATAACCGTACCCGCACTGCGCGGCACCGCGGAAGGTCAGCCGCCGCTGGACTGACCGCGGTGCCGCGCCGACCAGCCGGAGGAAAGCCCGTGCCACCCAAGCGCTCCGCGGAGCGGCATGCCGACGTCCTGGACGCCGCCATCGAACTGATCCGCCAGAAGGGCATCGACGGCACGAGCCTGCAGGACATCGCCGACGCCGTCGGCATCAAGAAGGGCAGCCTCAACACCTACTTCTCGTCGAAGGACGAGCTGGTCGGACTGATCCAGGCCCGGTTCACCGAGGTCGCCGAGCACGAGCTTGCCAAGATCGCCCAACGTGACGACCTCGCCCCGGACGAGAGGCTCCGCGAGCTCCTGTATTTCCACGCCGAGCACTGCACGCTGCGGGTGTCGTCGCCCGTCCTGGTCGGCTTCATGCATCTGTGGACGGCATCGTCCGCCCAGTCCGGCGGCCGCCAGCCCGACATCGTCCGCGAGTACCAGCGGACGTTCGAGGACGCCGTCGCGTTGTGTTCGCGCAAGCGCATCTTCAAGAGGGTCGATCCCCAGCTGACGGTGAACGGGCTGATGGGGAGCATGAGTTGGTGTGCCTTCTGGTACAACGAGGACGAGCACGGGCCGCTGCGTCCGCTCGTGGACAAGATCCTCGACATGGCCTTCGACGGATTGCGTCCCCGCCCTCGGGTCCGGCGCGCCGGGGGAGCGGGCGGGAACTGACGTCCCGCTCCCCGGGCGCACCCGTCAGCGCTTCGCGAGCCGGGAGCCCGCATCCAGGCGGATGACCTCGCCGTTGAGCATCTCGTTGCCGATGATCGCGCACGCCAGGTCGGCGAATTCCTCCGGCTTGCCCAGTCGCGCGGGATAGGCGACGGACGCGGTCAACTGATCCTGCAGCTCCCGCGGCAGGTCGGTGGTCAACGATGTGGCGAACGCACCGGGGGCGATTGCGGCGCAGCGGATTCCATACTGTGCCAGCTCTCGGGCCGCGGGCAGCGTCATGCCGGCGACGCCGGCCTTGGTTGCCGAGTACGCCAGCTGCCCCTGCTGCCCCTCGAACGCGGCGATGCTTGCCGTCGTGACGATCACGCCGTTCTCGGTGTCGGTTCGCGCGTTTCTGCTCATCCGCCACGCCGCGGCGCGGATGACGTGGAATGTGCCCATCAGGTTGACGTCGATCACCGCCTTGAACCGGTCCGGATCGACCGGCCCGTCCCTTCCGATGAGCCGAAAGCCCCCGGCGACCCCGGCGCAGTGCACGGCGATGTCCACACGGCCGAACACCGCGACCGCCTCGTCGAACGCTGCGTCGACCTCGGTCGCAGAGCTCACGTCCGCGGTCAGAGAAAGCCAGGCCGGGGAGGGTGTTCCCGGCGGAGTCGTCAGGTCGATCGCGGCCACCTTCGCCCCGTGCTTCGCGAGCATGTGAGCGGTGGCCTGGCCCAAACCTGCACCGGCGCCGGTGATCACGGCGACTGATTCGGCGATTTGCATTGCTGCCTCCTGTATTGGGGATCGTGCATCACGGGTCGGATGCGAAACACTTTGAAATCTCTTCGATTCGGGTCTTGATCCGCCGGTGTGACGCGGATAACCTTCCAATCGACAGGGTAACAGTCGAGCCGCCTGGACCAACCCCCTCTCCCGTCTCGGAGAAGGTGGCGCCGGGGCTCATTCAGCCAGCCCGCCCGGTCGGGGCGTGGACGAGTGGAGGATCCGCATGCTGTCGCATGAAGACAATGAACTCCTGACCCGGGTCGAGGGGTCGGCGCCGATGGGCGCGTACCTCCGTGAGTACTGGACGCCCGCGGTGCGTTCGGAGCGGCTGGTCGCCGACGGCGCTCCGGTCAAGGTCCGGCTCTTCGGGGAGAACTTCGTGGCCTTCCGGGCATCCGACGGAACGGTCGGGTTCCTCGACGAGGCCTGTCCCCATCGGGGAGCCTCGCTCGCGCTCGCGCGCAACGAAGACTGCGCCCTGCGGTGCATCTACCACGGGTGGAAGATCGACGTGTCCGGAGCGGTGGTCGAGGTGCCGTCCGAGCCCGCGGAACGCCTCGAGGACATGGCCCAGAAGATCAACGTCGGCCACCACCCGTCCCGGGAGGCCGGGGGGGTGGTCTGGGTGTACCTCGGATCTCAGGACGATCCGCCGCCCTTCCCGCGGTTCCCGTTCGACGGACTCCCGGCCGATCACGTCCGGGCACTCACCGCGCAGACGCACTGCAACTGGCTGCAGGCGGTCGAGGGGACGCTGGACTCCTCGCACGTGTCGATCCTCCATCGGGCCTGGCTGGGACAGAGCACAGGAAGCCTGGGAGAGACCGCGGAGGACTCCGCACCGCGTTACGAGTCCGACGACACCGGATATGGCATCCGTTTCGCTGCCATCCGGCACGCGGGTGCGGACGGCATGCACGTGCGGGTGACCGAGTTCGTGATGCCGTGGACGGCGTACATCCCCACCGGCGACGAGGACCGGGTGGCGATCATCGGGACGCCGATCGACGACGAGCACTCGCGGCAGTGGTTCATCAGATGGAACGACGACCACCCGCTCACCGAGGACACCGACACCGACTACTGGTACCGGGATCTGACGGTCGCGCCGGACGACTTCGCCTCGCTGGCCCGCGGCAAGGACAGTTGGGGCCAGGACCGCACCCTGATGGCAACCGGCCACTTCTCCGGGTTCTCCAACCTGATTCTCGAGGACGTGGCGATCCAGGAGAGCCAGGGTCCGATCGTCGACCGTACCCGGGAGAAGCTGGGCACCAGCGACATCGCCGTGGTCAGGACTCGCCGACTGTTGCTGAGTTCCGTTCGTGCACACGAGAAGAACGGAGAGGTGTTCGGCCAGGAGGATCCTCACGTCAGGCCGGTCACCGCCGGGGTCGCGATGACCCTCGACACCGCCGAGGACTGGCGCACCGCCGCGGGCGCGGAGGCGCGCTATGTCTGAGTCGGCCGGTGTCGATTTCGCGGACTGGCAGGCGATCCGCGAGCTGACCGCGACCTACAACCGCTGCTTCGACAAGTCGGACGCCGCCGGCTGGGCGGGGACCTTCCTCGCGTCGGGACGTCTCGAGGTCGCGGGTGAGGGTGTCACCTACACCGGGCACGACGAGCTCGGCGGGTTCTGCCGGTCACGCGGATGGGGCATCCTGCACATGACCCTCGATCCCGAGGTGACCGTCGACGGCGATCGCGCCGAACAGCGCTGCAACCTGGTGATGTTCCGGCGCTACGAGGACCAGGCCCGACCCACGCTCATGGCGACGGGGCGCTACACGGACAGCCTGGTGCGCACCCCGGACGGATGGCGCTTCGACCTGAGGGTCGTCGAGCTGGACACCCGACTCGGGTCCGGCGCGGAGGCCGTCCGATGAGCGCCCGAACTCGCGGCGCCGAGACCGTGATCGACGGCGCCGATGTCGTCGTATTCGGCTCCGGGGCAGCAGGCTTCGCGGCCGCCGTGACGGCGGCCGCAGCAGGGTGCGAGGTCGTGCTGTTCGAGAAGGCCGATGCGATCGGTGGCACCACGGCGAAATCGGGAGGTGTGTACTGGATTCCCGACAACCACCTCATGCGCCGGCGCGGTATCGACGATCCGGAGGACCGTGCGGTCCGGTACATGGCCAGGGTGAGCGCGCCCGATCGCTACCGCTCCGACGATGCGTTGCTCGGGCTCACGGCATGGGAACACGACCTCCTCACCGGGTACTACGGGTTGGCGTCCGAGGCGGTGGAGTTTCTCGAGGGCGTCGGCGCGCTCCGCTCGACGATCGAGGTGGCCTTGCGCTTTCCCGACTATCACATGGGCCTCCCGGAGCAGGGCGGGGTGTACGGACGGGCGTTGTGTCCGGCGGACGAGCACGGTGCACCGGGCGGCGGTGCCGACCTCATCGCGCAGTTGGCCGCCGCCGCACGGCGGTTGGGCGTGCGGATCGTGACGCGTCACGCACTCACGGACCTTCGGTTCGACGGAGGGCGGGTGACCGGCGCGGTCGTTCGCGATCTCGGCAACGCCCGCGACATCGACGTCCGGGCCCGCCTCGGTGTGATCCTCGCGGTCGGCGGCTTCACGCACGACAACGCCCGCAGGAACCGGCACCTGCCGGCACGGGTGTGGGGAGGCTGTGCGGCCGGCACGAACACCGGAGATGCGCTCCCGGTGCTCGAGTCCCTCGGCGTCCCGCTGCACAACATGGATTGCGCCTGGTGGGATCAGGTTGCCGTCGAGCACACCTCGGCGGAGTCGACCGAGACCCGCGCCGGAATGTGGGTCGCCCCGGGCGACTCGTCGCTGATCGTGGACCTCGCGGGCCGCCGGATCGGCAACGAGAAGCAGTTCTACAGCGACCGCGCCAAGGTGCACATCGGCGCGGGTGCGCCGGAGTTGCTGGTGCTCGTATTCGACAGCCGGACCGAACAACTCTTCTCGGCGGAACAGTTCGCCTACCCGCTCGCCCTGCCGGGTGAGTCGACCGCACACCTGGTGTCGGGGGACAGCTGGGGACAACTGACCGCCGGTCTCGAGGAACGGTTGCACGCACTGGCCGGCGCCACCGGAGGCACGCGGTTGCACAGCGACTTCGCGTCGAACCTGGCGGCGACCGTCGCCCGTTTCAACGATCTGGCCCGCGCGGGCGTCGACATCGATCACGGTCGCGGAGTCGAGCCGATCGAGGCGTTCTTCACGGGCGAACCGCGCCCGGGCGGTGGCCCGAACTCGGTGATGGCGCCGCTGCACGAGGAGGGGCCGTATCACGCCGTGCTCATCGGGCTCGGAACGCTCGATACGAAGGGCGGTCCGCGAACCACGCGCGCCGGCCAGGTGCTCGGCGCGAACGGCCCGGTGGACGGGCTCTACGCGGTCGGGAACTGCGCCGCCTCGCCGTCGAACAACGGCTACTGGGCGGCCGGCGCGACCATCGGCCCGGCGTTGGCGTTCGGCTACGGCGCGGGCCGCGATCTCGCGGGCCGGTCGGTTCAGTCACCGCCTTCACGCGAGCTAGGAGTGACGTCGTGACCTTCATCATCGGCGCCCCGTGTGTCGACGTGATGGACCGATCCTGCCTGCAGGAATGTCCGGTCGACTGCATCTACGAAGGCGAGCGCAAGCTCTACATCAACCCCGCCGAGTGCATCGACTGCGGTGCCTGCGAGCCGGCCTGCCCGGTGGAGGCCATCGCCTCGGATCGGGACGACGACGAGGAGTTCGAACCGTTCGTCGCCGACGCCGTCGAGTTCTTCCAGACCGTGTTGCCGGGTCGCGACGAACCCATCGGTTCGCCGGGAGGGGCACGGAACCTCGGACCTGTCGCGGCGGACGGAAGCCTTGTCCGCGCGATGCCACCCACAATCCCGAATGCATAGCAGCACAACAGAGTTCAAGCGACAAAGAAGGAGACAGGTATGACCAAGGTGACAGTCGTCAGCGCACACGGCATGGACTGGGTGTGGCGCACGGGCGGGACGATCCTCAAGTACGTCAAGGCCGGCGCCGAGGTGACCGTCGTCTGCCTGTCGATGGGGGAGCGAGGCGAGTCCGCGTCGGCGTGGGCGGAGCCCGGTCAGACCGCCGAGCAGGTCCGTGCGGTCCGCCTGGGCGAGGCGGAGAAGGCCGCCGCCGTCGCCGGGGTGGAGCTGCGGACCTACGACTGGGGCGACTACCCGATGATCATCGACGACGAGCGCCGCCTGGAGATGGTCCGGCTGCTCCGGGAGCTCAAGCCGGACGTGGTCCTGACCCACGGTCGCCGTGACCCCAACAACCCTGATCACGTCGCGACCGCCCGCCTCGTCGAGGACGCCGCGATCTGGGCCCGGGCACACGGGCGCCTTCCCGAGGCGGAGCGGTTCGTGGTGCGTCAGATCCACGGCTACGAACCCGAGTTCCCGGAATTCTGCGACTTCAAGCCGGACACCTACATCGACATCAGCGACGTCGCCGACCAGAAGCTCGAGATGATGCAGTGCTCGCAGGTGCAGCAGTTCATGATCGAGGTCTACGAGCAGCGGGCCCGGTACCGCGCGATCATGGCGGGTCTGCTGCTGGACCGGAAGGTCACGCACGCCGAGGCATTCGAGCGTTTCCTGCCGGCGGCCGGGGGTCTGTTCTGATGTCCGACCATCTGATCAGTCCCACGATTGTCGACCGGATCGATCGTCGAGTGGGCGCCTTCTCCGCGGAGTTCGCCGAGCTCGGCGTCGCGACCGTGCACGAGTCGCAGGGGCGCAGCGGGCTGATGGATCCCGCGATCAAGCCGCTCGTCGAGGGGGCCCGGGTCGCCGGGCCCGCCGTGACCTGCCTCAACCAGCCCGGTGACAACCTGATGCTGCTGGCCGCACTGGACCTGTGCCAGGAAGGCGACGTCCTGGTCGTGGCGAACCTGTCCGCGTCGACGTCGGGAATGGTCGGCGAGATCATCGCCAGCATCCTCATCGCGCGCGGCGCCGCCGGACTCGTCGTGGACGCCGGGGTCCGCGACGTCCGCGAGCTGCGCCGACTGTCGCTGCCGGTCTGGTCCAAGACCATCTCCGCGTCCGGCACCACCAAAGGGGGTCCGGGCTGGGTCAACACACCCGTCGTCGCCGGCGGAACCCTGATCCGGCCCGGCGACATCGTCGTCGCGGACGACGACGGGGTCGTCGTCGTTCCCGCCGAGTCGGCCGAGGAGGTGCTCGCCCGGGCCAAGGACCGCGTCGAGCGGGAGTCCATGCTGCTCAAGGACATCGCCGCCGGTCGCTGGCCCGGTCTTTCCCCGGAGCTACGCGAGCAGCTACGCAAGCTCGGCGTCCACCGGACACCAGGGCCGTACTAGACACGACCTGTGCCGGGGGGATGTGATGTGTACGGCCGGATCTGGCCCCTGCGGGCGGATCAACCGCCGGCCACCGAGGCGCAACGGCGTGCCCTGTGAAGTCGATCACCACCTCTGAAACACCCCCCGGCGCTTCTCGCGTCCCTGACATCCACTCGAGAGGTGTTTCTCATGCGTCTGTGTTCCTTTCTGTCCGGCGGACGGCCGCACGTCGGCGTCGTCGGCGTCGACGACTCGGTCGTGGACGCCACCGCACTCGTCGACGTCCTGGGGGAGGACCTCCCCAGGACCATGACGGGCTGGGTCGAACTCGGCCCCGGCGGGATCGAGCAATTGCGCCGGATCTGCGAGCGGTCGGGTGCGGACCATGTCGCCGGCCGGGTCGACGATCTCACCCTGGTCGCGCCACTCGGCCGGCCGGCGCGCAACGTCATCTGCGTCGGGGTCAACTACCGCGAACACATCGAGGAGTCCGAGCGCGCCGTCGGCGAGATCGACGTGCCCGATGCCCCGGTGTACTTCACCAAGGATGTCCGGAGCATCTGCGGACCCTTCGCCGACATCGGCTACGACCACCGGGTGAGCACGCAGCTCGACTGGGAGGTAGAGCTTGCGGTGGTGATCGGTCGGTCCGGCCGCGACATCGCACCGCAGCAGGCACTCGACCACGTCTTCGGATACGCCGTGCTCAACGACGTCAGCGCGCGGGACGTCCAGCTCTCGCGCAATCAGTGGTGGAAGGGCAAGAGCATCGAGGCGTCGTCACCGTTCGGACCGTTCATCGTCACGAGCGACGAGATCCCGGACCCACAGGTCCTCGAGCTCAGATGCTGGGTCGACGGTGACGAGAAGCAACGGTCCACCACCGCACTGATGATCCACAACGTCGCCGCGCTGATCGCGGACCTGAGCCGAACGTTGACGCTCGAACCCGGCGACGTCATCAGCACCGGGACACCGGCCGGGGTCGGGCTCGCCAGCACACCCCAGCAGTGGCTGCGCCCCGGATCCGTTCTGGAGAGCGAGATCACGGGTCTCGGCCGTCAGCGCAATCGCGTCATCGACATTGGAGCATGAGGACAATGGCAAATCTCGTAGGCGTTTTCGGGACCTCGCACAGCCCCGCGCTGATCGCGCCGGTCTCCGACTGGCCGGCACTCGAACCGAAGATCCCACGACCCACACTCGCGGAGCTGGTCGGCAACGTGCGCGACCACTGGGACGAGCACCAGGACCGATACGACGTCGCAACGGCAAAACTGCGCGCCGCGATCCTGGCGGCCGAGCCCGACGTGCTGCTGATCGTGGGCAGCGACCAGGGCGAGAACTTCGGTCCGCGCTCCGCGCCGGTGTTCGAGATGTACCTCGGCGAGCGCCTCGAGGCCAGCGCCGCGAACCGACGGGACGAGGGCCCCGACCAGTTCCGGATCTCGGTTCCGGTCGCTCATCACCTGGGTCGCGGAATCCTGGAGTATCTGTGCCACAGCGGATTCGACGTTGCACACGTGTCCGAGACCTCGGACGAGTACGGCATCGGCCACGCGGTTACCTGGCCGATGCGCTTCCTCGACCTCGCGGACGCGGGGCTCGAGCTGCTGCCGATCGTGACCAACGTGTGGAACCCGCCGAACGTGCCCAGCATCGATCGCTGTGTGGCCTTCGGCCAGACACTGCGGCAGGCGATCGCCGCGGCCCCCTCGCAGGCACGGGTCGCGGTCCTGGCCTCCGGCGGGCTCAGCCACCTCGTGCTCGACGAGGAACTGGACGCACGGGTGCTCGCTGCCCTGCGGTCCGCCGACCTCGGTGCCTGGCGGTCGATCGGCGACGACGAGCTGCGGCTCGCCCACGAGAACCACGGCCTGCCGCTACGGCTCAACGGAACGTCGGAGATCACCGACTGGATCATCGCCGATGCCTGCGCGCAGGCGCCCGCCGAGATCTTCGACTACGTCCCGGCCTACCGCACCGAATCCGGGTACGGGGTTGGCATGTGCTTCGCCCAGTGGGCCCTGACGCCCTGACCCTCGACACCGCCCAACGTATTTGGAGAACCCGTGTATGCCGCACTGCCCGACGAGCACGTCGAACTTCAAGCAACCGTCAGACGATTCGCCAAGACCGTGGTCGAACGGCGGGCACGGGAGATTGATTGGACCGGCCTTCGGCCGGGCGCTGTGGTGGGACTGATTCACTCAACCAGAAGGGAACAACCATGTCGCTGAATGGATATCACGGATCGGACGAGGACATCCTGCTCTCGATCGAGGGTCGGATCGCCTGGATCACCTTCAACCGCCCGGAGACGTTGAACGCCTTTGGCCCAGCCCAGTTCCATCGCCTCGCCGATCTGCTCGACGGGCTCTCGGTCAACCCCGAGGTCGGCGTCGTCGTGATGACCGGCAACGGCCGGGCATTCTCGGCGGGCGGCGACGTGCGGGAGTTCACCAAGAAGGGTCTGGTGGACACCGGGGTCTACGCGCTGCGGGCGATGACATCGATCCGATCCTGCCGCAAGCCGGTCATCGCGATGGTCAATGGAACTGCGGTGGGCGGCGGCAACGAACTGGTGATCGCCGCCGATCTCGCGATCGCCGCACGAAGCGCACGTCTGGGGCAGGCCGGCACGATGATCGGGGCGTGCCCCGTCCTCGGCGGGACCAACATCCTGCCGCTGCAGATCGGCGAGAAGCGGGCAAAGCAGATCGTCTTCTTCAGCGAGAAGGTCTCGGCCGAGCAGGCATTCGAGTGGGGGTGGGTCAACGCGGTCGTCGACGATGACGATCTCAGGTCGACCACCCGCGAATGGGCGGAGCGGCTGCTCGCGCTGCATCCCCAGTCACTCCAGATCGCCAAGGCCGGCAGCAATGTCTGGTGGAACTACTCCTACGACACCATGGTCAACGGCCTCGACATGATCGCCATGGGCGTGCCCGCCGAATCCGTCGACGAGGGGCGCGACGCGTTCCTGGCGAAGCGTCCGGCCGACTACTCGCGGTGGCACTGACTCACCCAACCGGCCGAGGGCATCGCCGCCGACGCGGGCGCGGCCGAACCGGCCCGCTGACGAGAGGAACGGTGTGGGTGCGCGGGATCGTCACGTCGACTTCACCCGCGCACCCACACGATTCGCCCCGATCCCGCCGGGCGCCGGGCGCGCGCCGCAAGCATCGGATGCCGTTGGTCTGCAGTCAGATTGGTGTGAATCGATGCGCATCTTCACCGTGTGTGGCGGGCTGATTCAGCTCGGTGGGATCCTCCGAAAATGACCATTGAACTTCCGATCGGAAGGTTCTAGTGTCGACGTATCGCCCGGCTCAGGGCACAACAATCACCGGCTTCTGGCCCATCCCGATTTGGGGGAGCAGTGGACATCAGCAACCGAAACTACGACCACCGTCACGCCGCCACTCTCGATGATCCCGAGCGGATTCACTCCGAGATGCGGACCGCGTGTCCGGTTCATCGCAGCGAGAACTACGGCGGCTTCTGGGCGCTGACGCGCTACGAGGAGGTCGAGGCGACAACGCGGGACACCGCGCGGTTCTCCTCCCTGCCGACCATCACGTTGCCCGACGTCGGCGCGCCGCGGCCTTTCATCCCCATGGAATCGGACCCGCCGGAGCACTCGAAGTACCGTGCCCTGCTCAACGTGGTCTTCAACGCCCGCCGTGTCGCCGAACTCGAGAGCGCGGTGCGTGAGCACGTCGTCGAGCTGATCGACGGATTCGCCCCCGCCGGCGAGGCGGATCTGGCGCGGGACCTCGTCTTCCCGCTGACCTCCCGGGTGATCACCTGGCTGCTCGGGATCCCCGACGAGGACGTGTCGCGGTTCAGCGAGTGGTCGCTGGGGCTGGTCTCGGTCGGCAGTCCGGAGGAGGGGATGGCGCTCCAGATGGAGATCCGCGACTACTACGTGCAGTTGATCGCCGCTCGCCGCGACCGCCCGACGCAGGACCTGGCGAGCCACCTGCTCGCCTCGACTGTCGACGGCCGCCCGGTCACAGAGGAGGCGACGCTAGACATCTACCTGTCCCTGACCGGAGCAGGTGGCGAGACGACCGCAGCGGCGGCCAATCACATCTTCACACTGCTGGACCGCCACCCCGAGCTCCGGGCGCAGCTGCAGGACGATCGCGGGCTGCTTCCCTCGGCGATCGAGGAGTTCCTGAGGTACGTCTCGCCCGTGCCGGGGTTCGCCCGCACCACGACCTGTCCGGTCGAGGTGGCCGGGACCGTGATCCCCGAGGGAGACCGGGTCTGGGTGTCCTGGCTGTCGGCAAACCACGACGAGGCGGCATTCGACGAACCATCGTCGATCGTACTTGACCGAAAGCCGAACCGGCACCTGGCATTCGGCGCGGGCGTTCACCGCTGCCCGGGAGCGCCGCTGGCTCGGCTCGAGCTGAGCATCATGGTCGACGAGATCCTCCGGCGGCTCCCCGATTACCGCTTGGCCGATCCTGGCTCCGTTCGGATCTCCGAGGGCCAGACGCGGGTCATCCGCTCGCTACCGATCGTGTTCACACCCCAATCATGACCATTCACAGCCCGATTCGGGTGTCACGGAGGCACCCCATCACGCGCAGGAGAGTCACATGAGAGCCGCAGTCAGCCGCGGAGTCGGCGAGATCGGGATCGAGGAGTTGCCGGACCCGCACCCGCGGGCCGGTGAGGTCCGGGTCCGCCTGGTGAGCTCCGGGATCTGTCACACCGATGTCTCGGTGCTGGCGGGGCATCTGCCCTCGCCGCGACCGATGGTGCTCGGGCACGAGGGTGCCGGGGTCGTCGACGAGGTCGGTCCCGGGGTCGACCACCTCGAGGTCGGCGACCACGTCATCTGTTCGATCATCACCTCGTGCCATTCGTGCTTCCAGTGTCAGCGCGGGGAATACGCGCTGTGTGAACGCGCGGTGGGTTTCTCGGGCACGATGCTCGACGGGACCACCAGGCTCCGGTCCGGCGACGAGGACGTGCACACCCTCTTCTGTCAGGGATCCTTCGCCGAGTACGCGGTCGTCCCGGCCACCGCCGCGGTGAAGGTCCGCCCGGACGCGCCGCTCGACAAGCTCGCCGGCCTGGGGTGCGCGTGGTCGACCGGGCTGGGCGCTGCGATCGTCCGGGCCGAGGTGCGACCCGGGAGCAGCGTCGTCGTGATCGGGGCGGGCGGGGTCGGGCTGGCCGCGATGATGGGTGCCAGGGCAATGGGGGCGACCTCCGTCATCGCGGTCGACATCGCCGCCCACAAGCTCGAGCGGGCACGTGCGCTGGGGCTGGCCACACACACCCTCGCCCTCTCCGGCGCCGACGCGGTGGCGGCGATCCGCGACCTCACCGACGGCCGCGGCGCGGACTACGGCTTCGACGCGGTCGGCGCCCCCGGCACGCTGGAGACCGCGCTCCAGGGGATCCGCCCGGGCGGTCTGACGGTCGCGATCGGTGTGATGGATGCCGCGGTGACTTCCACGTTCGACCTGTTCGGGTTCCTGATGCAGAAGCGTCTGACCGGCACCTACGCCGGGTCGATCCTCCCGCAGCGGGACATCCCCGCGTTCGTGGACCTGTACATGGACGGGCGGCTGCCGCTGGACTCGGTGATCGACGCCACCTTCTCTCTGGACGATGTCCCCAAGGCGCTCGATCGGCTCGCCGCCAACGAGATCACCAAGGGAGTGGTGCTGCTGTGACCGCATCGAAGATGGGCATGTACGTCGATGGCAGCTGGCGCGAGGCGGCCGCCGGTGGGCGGATCGATGTCGTGAACCCGGCACGCGCGACGGAGATCGTCGGGTCGATTCCCGGCGGCGGGCCCGCGGACATCGACCACGCGGTCGCCGCCGCGAAGCGGGCACAGCGGGAATGGTCCCGTCGTCCGCTCGCGGAACGCGCGGCGCTGGTCGCGGAGGCCGGCGCGCGGCTCGCCGCGATCGATCCGTCCGGACCGCAGACGCTCACCCGCGAGATGGGCAAGATCCTCGCCGAGTCGGTGATGGACTTCCAGTCCCCGCCCTGGGCCTGGTCGCATTACCTCGACAACCTCGATGAACTGGACCGGATCCTGGGGGATCGTCGGTTCGACGACACCGGCCGAATCGAGATCCGTCGGCGGCCGGTCGGCGTCGTCGGCGCCATCGTCCCGTGGAACTGGCCGATCGCCCTGCTCGGCGTCAAGCTCGGTCCGGCCCTGCTCGCGGGTAACACTGTCGTGGCCGTGCCGTCCCCGTTCGCGTCGATGGGCGTGCTCAAGGCCGTCGAGGCGATCGGCGCCGCGCTGCCCGCGGGTGTCGTCAACGTCGTCACCGGCGCCGGTGAACGTGTCGGCGCCGCACTCAGCACCCATCCCGACGTCGACATGATCGCGTTCACCGGTGGCCTCGATGCCGGCCGCGCGGTCGCGCAGGCACTCGGATCACGTTTGCGCAGGGGAGTGTTCGAGCTGGGCGGCAACGACCCGGCCGTCCTCCTCGACGATGTCACCGTCGACGACGACCTGATCCGCAAGCTGGTCGCCGCCTTCACCATGACCTCGGGCCAGGTCTGCTTCGCGGTCAAGCGGTTGTACGTCCACCGCACCCTGCTCGAGGAGGTCACCGCCAGGCTGGGTGATGCGCTGCAGGAGGTGGTCGTGGGCGACGGTCTCGATCCCGAGGTCACCATGGGCCCCCTGGCCAACGAGCGACAGTTCAAGCGCTTCACCGCCCTGCTTGCCGAGGCGGAATCGTCCGGTGCACAGGTGACGTCGTTCGGGCACGCCCGAGATCGCTCGTCCTGGGACGACGGGTACTTCCACCTGCCCACGCTGGTCACCGGGGTCGATGCGCGCGAGCGAATCGTCACCGAGGAACAGTTCGGCCCCGCCCTGCCGATCATCGGCTTCGACTCGGAGAGCGAGGCGATCTCACTGGTCAACTCGACCCCGTTCGGCCTGACGTCGAGCATCTGGACGTCGGACCCGAGCCGCGCGTGGGCGATGGCCGATCAGGTCGACGCGGGCGTCACCTTCATCAACAAGCACGGCATGGCCGCGTTCGACCCGGGCGCACCGTTCGGCGGCGTGAAGTCCAGCGGGTACGGACGCGAGATGGGCATGGAGGGCCTGCTCGAGTTCACCTGGACCCAGGCGATCAGCGACCGGCAGATCCCCACGTAACCACCCGGCCGACCGCGGCGGCGTCGAGGCGTCGTGCCCGGCGCCGCCGTGGACCGAGACCGGGCAATCAAGTCCGCAGGACGATCTTCAACTTTTCGAATGGGTGAATTCGCATGACCAAAGGTGACCCGGACAGGAATCCGCAGCACGTGCTCGAACTGCGCGTGCAGCAGGTCACGTGGGAGGCCGAGGGCGTGATCTCGCTCCGATTGACCGATCCCGGCGGCGAGCCGCTGCCGGCCTGGACCCCCGGCGCGCATCTGGACCTGCTGCTGCCCTCGGGGAAGGCGCGTCAGTACTCGCTGTGCGGCGATCCGGACGACCGGTCCGCGTACACGGTCGCGGTGTTGCGGGACGAGGCCGGCCGCGGGGGTTCGCTCGAGATTCACGACACCGCGTGGGTCGGGCGAAAGATCTCAGTCCGGGGTCCACGCAACCACTTTCGGCTCGTCGACGCACCGTCGTACGTGTTCGTCGCCGGCGGAATCGGGATCACCCCGATCCTCGCGATGGTACGGGAGGTCAGTCGCCACGGCCTGCCGTGGCGGCTGAGCTACGGGGGCCGGCGCGCGGAGTCCATGGCGTTCGTCGCCGAGCTGGAACGGCTCGGCGAGCAGAACATCGACATCATTGCGCAGGACGTGCGCGGGATGCTCGACCTCGACGCCGTGTTCAAAGACGCATCGCCCGGCTCCGCCGTCTACTGCTGCGGTCCAGAGGGTCTGATCCGGGCCGCCGAGGAGCGTGCCGCGGCCGCCGGGACCGCCGGGGCGCTGCACGTGGAGCGGTTCGGCGCACCGCCCGGTGACCAGTTGCCGATCGCCCCCGAGGACAAGGGTTTCGAGGTCGAGCTGCGCCGCACCGGGGCCGTACTCGAGGTGCCCACAGATCGCACACTGCTCGACGTCGTGCGCGAAGCGATACCGGATTTCATCTCCGACTGCGAGGAGGGGTACTGCGGCGCCTGCGAAGTGCGCGTACTCGGCGGCCACCCCGAACATCGCGATGTGATCCTGTCCGACAGTGAACGCGAGGAGGGCGACCGAATGATGATCTGCGTCGGGCGCGCGCGGTCGGCGCGGCTGGTCCTCGACCTGTGACTGACTAGGAGTCTCGGTGGAAACCATCACATTTCCCGAAATTGGACGGCCCGTAAAGGCATTCGCGGGATTCCGGTACGACGAGGCCGCCACCGCACCGGCCCGACCACGCGTGCGTCCGCTCGATCAACTGGTCGGCGAGCATGTCCGGTCGGGCGCTGCGATCCACTTCCCGTGGCTGTCGACCCGGGCCTACGCCGCGCTGTTCGAAGTGATCCGACAGGCACGCGCGGGCCGCCTCCGTGAACTGACGGTCATCTCGGCATCGTTGCGCGCCGAGGTCGGACTGCTCGTCGCCTCAGGCGGCGTCGACAAGCTGATCACGTCGTTCGCTGCCACGACCTATCCGGCAGTTCGACCCAACACGATCCTCGCGCAGGCGCTCAAGGACGGGTCGCTCGTCGTCGAGGAGTGGTCGATCCTGGCCCTTGTCCAGCGGGTGCTCGCGGCTGCGCTAGGGTGGCCGTTCGTGCCGGCCCGAACGATGGACGGGACGGACCTGCCCGCGGGCGCCTGGGACGGCGGAACGGAGCGGATCGTCGATCCGTTCGACGGCACGGAGTGCTCGGTCATGCCCGCGCTCCGACCGGACGTCACGCTCGTCCACTGCCCGGTCGCCGACTGGGACGGAAACGGGGTCCTGTTCCCGCCCTTCGCGGAGGACCTACACACCGTCTACGCGGCCCGCCAGGGCGTCATCCTCACCGCCGACCACGTCGTGTCCCCGGCCGACCTGCGCCGGTGGGCCGGCCACGTGCGGGTTCCCGCCGCCCGGGTTCTCGGGGTCGCACATGTTCCGTTCGGAGCACACCCGGCGTCGTCGCCGGTGCCGGTTCGGATCGAGGGAGTCGCGGGATACGGCGAGGACTACCGGTTCCTCACCGAACTGGGGCGCCTACGGACGGTCGAGGAGGCCGACACCTTCAGCCGCCGGTGGATCGACGAACCCACGCGGGAGACATATCTGGGCGAGCTGGGCCGAGGGCGGATCGAGCATCTCCTCGCGATGGACCTCGACGAATCCTGGCGAATCGACGAACTTGACGCCGAACCCGACGCGCCCCGGACGGGACCGGCGACCCTGGGCGAACGCCTGGCCGTCTCCGGTGCCCGCGCGATGGCGGAGCTGGCCAGCACATCCGGTTCCCGGACGGTGGTTGCCGGGGCGGGGCTCTCCCATCTCGCGGCCGCTTTGGGGAGGACAGCACTACTCGAAAATCAGCACGTCGTCGACCTCGTCTTCGAGGGCGGGGTGCTCGGCTACATACCCAGGCCCCACGACGCGACGCTGTCGAACACCCGAAACCTGCCCACCGCTCGCCACCTCAGCAGCACGCTGGAGGTGCTCGGCATGCTCCTGCCGTCCACGGCCGACACCACGATCGCCGTGCTCTCGGCCGGGGTCCTCGACCACCACGGGAACGCGAACAGCAACCGGACCCCGGCCGGGCAGTTCCTGGTCGGCGGCGGCGGCAGCACGGACATCGCGTCCCGGGTCCCGACGATCGCAGTGGTGGCCGCCGACCGGAGAAAGTTTGTGGACACTGCCGAGTTCGTCAGTTACCACGGAGGAAATCTCGCCGTGATCGCGACGGAGATCGGGCATCTGCGCAAACACGACGGCAGGTACGTCCTCGCGGCCTGGTTCGCCGACGCGGCGGACGGCGCCGACGACGCGCTCGCGCGGGCCCGGGACGCGACCGGGTGGGACGTCCCGCTGGCCGCGGACGCGCATCCGCTGCCGGCCCCGACCGCCGAGGAACTCGACTATCTGAGGGCGATCGACCCCGACGGCAACCTGCTGGGGTGACGGGATGAATCATGAGGACAGGCACCTGGTCCAGTTCGCCGTGATCTGGGCGCCGTTCGGGGGCGCTCCGCCCGCCGAGATCTTCGTGACCTTCGGGATGTCTCCGGACCGATACCAGCGTCGGCTGCGTGAGATCCTCCGCACGCGGAGGGCGACCGATTCGCCGATCTGGTCGTGACGGATCGACTCCTTCGGGTGAGTCCCGAACTGGCGGAATCAGACTGAACGACAGCGTAATACCCGAACGTGATCAGGATCCTGAAGGCGCCGGTCTCCGGCCGCCTCAGGGCGATCAAGGGAATGCGGATGCGGACGCACCATTGCCTTGCACGACACCGACTACCCCGACACGCGGATGCCGTTTCAAATGGCACCGTCGCGTGGGCGGAGTCGTATCACCGCCACCCCGGAATTGAGAGCGTGTTCGCCGACCTGAAGCAGAACCGACTCCACGTGCACCACGGCTACTTCCGCGGCTTCGGAATCAGCCGCTACACATCGCTTGTCGGATTCACCCTCGCCGCACCGAACCTGCTCAATCTGCACGACTGGTATTCCAAGCGCGAACGCCTGGATCCGTGGGGTCAGTTCCTGGGGGAGGCTGAGCCGGCGCGCACAATCTGTGAGCGGCCGCGTCGCGTTGTTCCCCGCCGCCACGAAGAAACTTCGGTGTCCAGTCGAGTCGGCAGATAGCCACCCCGCACCGCAGCGAAATCCACGGATTCCGCGGCTTCACTTCGGCCCACCGCGGAATTTGCCGGCTCACAGGCGCCGTTAGCGTGCAAGTCGGCTCATTTCGCTCCACAGTCAGCGCGAGGATCGGCCGAGTTTGTTCAGTCAGGCGGACTCGCGACGGAATTTCGGTACTAATTTCGTCCGCAGATTCAATAGGTGAATGCAAGCGGCCTCAATGGGTGAACACCCTGGAGAGAGAGGAGAGGAGGGAGAGGGGGAGAGAGCCGATGACGGGAATCGAACCCGCGTATTCAGCTTGGGAACCTGAAACACACACGTTTTGCCTGCGCTGGCAGACTACCTAAACAGGTCGACCACCAGGGCAAACGTACCACGCGGGTTACGGCACGTTACGGGGGCTGAGTGGGCACGTAGTGGGCACGCCACTGGCATTCGGCGGCGCGCACAGTGTCGCGAGCATTGAGATAGGGGTCGAGTAGCCAGCGTTTCGAAGCCAGGGCAGCGCCGTGGACGGTGGGTGTCGAGCTAGGTTGCAGCGATGAAGATGCTTGTGACTGCGTCGGTCGTATCGGTGCTGTGTTTCGTATCGGTGTGGCTCTATGTGATGCCTCAGTTGGTGAGTTCGGGGGTCATTGAGCCGGGTCCGTTCTTCGAATTGATGGTGGTGCTGCCGACGCCGATCGGGTTGGTTGCCGCGTTGGTGGGAGCGGTGGCTGGTGTGATCGTTCTCGTACGCGGCACCGCCCGAGTGTGGGTGCCTCCGCTCCTGATGACGCTCGGGCAGTTGACGACGCTGGTCCTGGCCGTGGCGATCGTGGTGTGGGCATTGCAGTTCGGCTCGACTGGGTGGGAGCTGATTGCGTTGCCGGTTTCGTTAATGCTGGGCCAGGTGCTGGTTGCGGTCGGCCTGATTGCGGAGCGTCGTCGCCGGCGCGTTCGTGAACAGGGTGTGCTTGGCGGATAGGTCGCGGTCCGGAACGGCCCTCTGGTCGACTTCAGAAACACGGCCTAGGCGGAGAAGTGGGTTCGTGGACCAGCGGCGTTGACGCCCCTAATGCCGAGCATGATCTCAAACCGCTTCACCGAACTGCCGACCTCAATCGGTCCCGGCAGGGCGGACAGAACATGGAGATTGCCCATCGTGTCCGTAGACCCGATTCGACCGATGGTGGGAAGGTCGACTAGTTCGGCTGCGTCGCACGACGCCAACACCGTTGCCAGAAACGGTTCAGCCGCCACGACCGGGCCTGATATCAGCTCGACAACCCGTTCCCCTGTTGGTGCGAACAGCTCTTCGTTGAGGGCGATAGGAGTTGCGTCCGCCGATACCGCAGCAATCACCCCCGAAAGGTAGGGTTCCGCCATCATCTGGAATCCGGCCTGAAAGAGTCCGCCGGACATGTGTATTACGCCCAGATGTGTGTCCAGTAGCCGACTGATGTAGAGCCACATGCTGTTGAGTGAAGCCTGTAACTCCTGGCGACTCTGGTCGTCTTGCGGCAGATGGTAGGCACGACCTTGCTTGGCGTGCATGAGGCCGGATCGTGCATCGCGATAGATGTTCTCGTAAACCCAATCGATCGCCGAGGGCACTCCGCTTGGAGCCAGCAACGGCGAGACCGGAACCAACTCGTCGGCCTTTTGCAGCGCGGCTTTGAACCAGGTGCTCTCGTTCATGCCCCTTGGCGGTTGTGGGTAGATGTCACTCAGCACTGCCTCGAATGCGAGAAACATGTTTCGGTAGGCGTCAAACAGGTACTCGGACGTTCGGGACATACGAATGAATCGGAACGCGTCATGCTTCGTCGCCTTGCGAACGTGTGCGGCGCGGTGTGGCGCGCGCCGTCCGGTGTACTGACCGCCGCGGAACGCGCCGAGTGGCTACGCACCGAAGCGAAAGCCCCGATACGGCCGACGCCGGATCGGGCAGACGGCGGACGGACCGCGCGTACAGGTCTCTGACGACCTCGTCCACAGGTCCGGACACTGCGGCACCCGCCGGCGAGACGTGCTTGAACGACGTAGCAGCCGGCTTACCGAGAGCCACACTCGCTTCGCTGACCAGCTGCCAGGCATTGAGCGCATCGAGCAGGTTGATGTACGACGGCTCACCGTTGAGAAGCCGAACCGGCCACTGCCCGGCATGAATCGGCACCACATCGGCACGACGCTGCTGCGGATTGATCCCGTAACGAAGCTCCACGTCAACACTCCCTCGTAAGGACATCGTTGACAGGAGCACCCAGGCGGGCGGCACTCGAATCGGTGAACAGCCGCTCCCCGGTGGTTGTCCACCCGCGCCAGTTGCGGCCGTGGCCGACGGTACAGCAGGGACGGACGACCGGCAGGGTTCTCGGTGTCTTCTGCTGAACGCATTCATGTCGATCGGACTCGAGATAATGCGGTCGCGAACGTACGGCGCCGGACCATCGCGCGAGAGAGAGGGGTGTTCACCGATGGCGGTTTACCCGCTGAGGCAGGTGGATTCGCTATGTTCCCAGTCGACAATCACATTCTTTGGCGGCCGCTGCTCACACGACCGGCTGTCGGCCCGTGGTGGCGTCGGACCTTACGACTTGTCGGTAGCACTGGCTGGAAGCGGTGCGACACCTCGCAGGTAGGCAGTGAGGATGGATTCCAAGGGAGTGGTCCCGTGGATGACCGTTCGCGTGAAGACCAGGGAATCGGTGAGCGAGATCAGCTCCTCGATCCGTTCGTCGGAATTGGGAAGACCCGCGCCAGCGAGGAGTGACGAGGTCACCTCTCGGGTGATCGCGTGGACTTCGGACTGTGTCGTCAGCTTCCGCTGCAGCAGAGGAGCGTCATCGAGTTCGAGGATGAGTGCGTAGCGGGCTTTCATGTCGTCGCGGCGTTCCGCGAGTCTCTCGACGAGCGTGGCGATGACGCCGGCAAGCTCGGCGATGCTCAGCTGGCGTTCGCCCTGCGACGTTGTGCCCAGTGCGTCTGCGGCCCGTTCGGCGTCTGCTATCGCGCGCTCGGCGAGTGTGTCGACCACGAGTTCGAGTAGTGCGAGCCGGGTTCGTGCATGGTGGGACGTCGATCCCTGCGGGATTCCGGCCTCCTGGTCGACGGCTCGGTGCGTGAGCGCGCGAAGCCCGTCGCGGGAAATGATGCGGATAGCGCTGGTCGCGACCAGCTCTCGGCGTTCATCGCCACCTTTTGCTTCTGCAGACACAATCTGATGCTACAGGTGTAGCGTACTGATGAGGCGTCGCTACAGATGTAGCGCAGTCGGAGGTGCGGGTTGCCGCGGGGCTGGATTCGGCCGCCCCGGGCCTGTCGCGCGGCGTGAAGAGATGGTCCGGACGAGGAGGGCGCCCAATGATGATCGATTTCGTTCCAGACGAGGCCCTGTACCCGTTCGAGTCGCGATGGTTCGACTCGTCTGCCGGTCGGCTTCACTACATCGATGAGGGATCCGGACCGCCGATCCTGTTCTGTCACGGCTCGCCGACGTGGAGTTTCCTCTACCGCCGCATCGTGCAGGGATTGCGCGGCCGGTATCGGTGCATCGCGGTGGACCACCTGGGCTTCGGTTTGTCCGAACGGCCGGAGGATTTCGGCTACAGGATCGCCGAGCACTCGACGGTCCTGGGTGAGCTGATCGACCACCTGCAACTGGACGGCTTCGTCGTGATGGGGCACGACTGGGGTGGACCCATCGGGCTGAGCGCGGCGACCGTGCGCGCGGATCGTGTCAGAGGAATCGTGCTGGGCAACACGGTGTTCTGGCCGATCGAGGCACTGGCCAATCGGGCATTCAGCGTGATCATGAGCAGCCGTCCCATGCAGCGCCGCATCGTCGGGCAGAACCTGCTTGTGGAGCGGTTCCTGCTCGGGGAACTGGGGCGCACGCTCACCGAGGAGGAGGCCGACCACTACCGCCTGGTGCAACCCACCGAGGATGCGCGACGCGGTCTCACGTTCATGCCCAGGGAAATTCGTGCCGCGCGCCCGCTGCTGGACCGTCTCGCCCGAGACGTACCCGCCCTACTGGGAGACAAGCCGACGCTGGCAGTGTGGGGGATGCGGGACCCGATCTTCCGGCCGAAAGCGTGTATCCCGCGTATACGCGACACATTTGCCGATCTCGACGTCGTCGAGTTACACCGTGCTCGGCACTTTATTCAGGAACACGCACCGGACGAGATCGTCTCGGCCATCGCCAAGCGGTTCTCGTGACGTGTCGAGAGGAGCGGGAGGTGACCGCCGCGATCGCGGCGGCGGAGCCGGCCGCGCCGAGCGCCATCAACGCCCAGACAAGAGGCTCGCGACCGTCGATATCGCCGAACGCGAGCAGCCCTAGGTTGACGACGGCATGAAACAGGGTGGCGATGAGTAGGTTCCCGCTGCAGAACGGGTCCAAGAGAACTGCCAACAACACCGATATGGCAATCGTCGCCATCAGGAAGGCGGCCGCATACGCGATCCCGGCCATGAAGATCTCCACATGCCACACACCCCAGACGGTCCCGACCAGCACGCCGGTGACCAGTACGGAGTATCTGCCACGCAGGTAGGGCTGCAGGAATCCGCGCCATCCGATCTCTTCGCCGCAGGCGCCGACACACTGCGCGAGGACGAGCAGCCCGATCGGCGCCGACCCGGCGTGCACCGCGGAGAGGCTGACGCGGCCACCGAGCGCGACCACCACCACCGCAGGCAGGGCCAAGACGACCAGCAACGATCCGGCGGCGCTGGCCGCCAGAACTGCGTCGGGCCGCCACAGGCTCACCTCGAGCGGCGCAACCCGCCGGCCCCGCCATGCGAGCAGGACCGCACCCACCGCGACCGCGGGTGCGAACTGCACCAATTCGGGCAAGTCTGCATCGGGGCCGGTCGCGGACTGCGTTGCGGCGAGAATGCCGCCGGCCAGAAACACGACGAGCGTGTATACCGTTGTCGGCGCCCATATTCGGGGTAGTTGTGAAGTCATGCACCGGAGCCTCGCGCGGCGCCCCCGGGAGCGCATCAACCCACGGCATCAACCGTTACTGGTACCCAGGGGCCATCTCGCTCCTGCTCTGCTGTCGGCAGCCCGGCTTGTGTCGGTGTGCGCGGCGAAGGTGCACCAGCAGTTGGAGGTGTCCGCCGCCACCGTCGCGTCACCCATCATGGTGGTGCGATCGTCAGCTTCAAGCTGAGGGAGGGCGCCCGGAGAAGGGCTGAAGAGCGGCGATGGATGGAGCGAGAGAGAGAAGAGAGGCTTGGATCGATGGATGTGGATGGATGGAGAGAGGGAGGGGGACGAGCCGCATCCCTAGCGC
This sequence comes from Rhodococcus sp. NPDC003348, assembly GCF_053589375.1. Classification (NCBI taxonomy): domain Bacteria; kingdom Bacillati; phylum Actinomycetota; class Actinomycetes; order Mycobacteriales; family Nocardiaceae; genus Rhodococcus; species Rhodococcus sp. NPDC003348. The sequence continues at coordinate 30,223 of NZ_JBSFRT010000013.1, read as the reverse complement.
ACCCTGCTGCTGGTCCACCAGGTGCTTGGGGGGATAGGAATCTCAGCGGTCACTTCTTGAAGGATGTCGCGGAGTGCTTCGACAATCACAGGCCCTTCGGCGTTGATGTTGTTCTTGGTCCACTCTCTGACCAAACTCCGTCTTCCTTCGGAATCGGTCCGTTGGACCTCCGCGACTAGGTCGACCATCGGGCGGGCCGAGTCGTCCCCCATCACGCCGCCGACAATCGCCTGAAGGTCTCCCTGGTCTGGCAGGAGTCGAAGAATCAATGCCCCTTCCCATGGGTTGGGCGGGCGCGGGCCATCTTCTTCGCAATCATCAATGGCGACCTTCCGGCCATGGGACGCCAAGACTGCTGGGCCATCGACCTCATGATCGGGATCGAAACGCCACTCAACGTTGACGCTTGAGTCGAAGTCCACGTTCTCAAGTGCGGACTTGATCTCCGACTGAAGAGTCGTGAAGTACTGGGCTTTGGCCTGGTTGAACCGCTCGACGTTGTTCACCAATGTTCCGTAGACGTTGCGAGGAGACGGCGCGGGCTCTACGCCCTTCGTCAAACGAAGCCAGGCACGGAATTCGTCCCGAATATCCCGTGCGGTCGGTCTTCGGAATGGATCGTTCGATGTGGCATCCCGGAGAAGTGGGTCGAGGTGATAACCCGCTGGTCCGAAGAAGCGGCGGAACGAATAGGCCCACTCCGTGGTTGAGTTCATCTCGCCCTGTGGTGGGAACAGGATCGGTACATCTGCTAGCTCTCCGGTCGCGTCCCTCAAGGCGCACTCGTACTGGTATTCAGCCAGAGACCACATTGTCTTTACGAGTGAGTACACGTCCGCAGCGGGCCAATACGTAGCGGGTTTCGGGTTCAGTGCTTCGGGAGCTAGGTAAGCGAACGGCCCGAGCTTGTTGAGTTCTTGGGTGTGTCTCACACGGTCTTCCCAGCCTGCGATTCCGAAGTCGCCAAACGCGGGTGTGTTGTCAAGCCAGAACAGGTTGTCCGGCTTGATGTCGCGGTGAGTGACCCCCTTGTCATGGTGGAGCTGAGCAAGGGTCTCCGCCAACTCAGCGAACCATCTGACCAACGAGCGGAAACTCTTGCCGTGAACGTGGTCTATCAGGGGCGTCGCCGCCTGCATGACGAACCATCGGGAGCGCTCTCCAGGCTCCCGATCAAGGAGAGGAACCACGCCTTTGATGTTCCCCAACGCCTCCAACCCTTTGACCTCGTTGAAGAAGCGTTCCCGGGCATTTTCTGAGGCGTCGTCATGCCGCATGCGTTTGGCTACTGCGCGTTCGGGAGGTTGCCTGGGTCGATGGATGACGCTATCTATGGACCACACATGGGCACCGCCGAGTTTCTTTTTCAGAACCCAGCGGTCTCCAATTCGGTCGTTCTTGTTCCACTTCGGAAGTGGAACGTAGTTCTCGCTGTCGCCATGCTCACTGGTCACAAGCGAACACTAGCGATGGCGCGGTGCTGTACGACGAGGCCGGAGAGCTGATCGATTACTCGTGTACGACATCGGTGGTCCACGACGGGCAGCCGGTGAGGTCGGTGCTGGACCGCCATTGCCCTTCTCTCCGGTAGCTGTTCGCCGCCAGGATGTCGTCGCCGAGCGGCTGGCCCCAGGCCGTCGTCTGGTGGTCGAGCACCGGGATCTCCGTCTCCCAAGCCGGAGGATCGTTCGGATCGCTGTCGGCCCCCACTGCGGCCAGATCGATCGTGTTGCCGCAGGTGCTCGTGTGCATGGCGATAGTGGCGGTGATCAGCAGTGACGTGTAGGACATGGCGCATCCTCTGGTTCGGATCGGTTGATACGCAGCACGTTACGAACGGGCGGTGCGCGTTGTTTCAGCCGAAGATCCGCGCGTGAAGCTGTCCGACCGGCCTGCTCGCGCGGGGCATCCCAGGCGTGGCTCGGTCGGTCTGCCTTCGTCGGGTCGCCACCCGATATATCCCGGCATGGGGTTGATCCGTGTGGGCAACGCTTGGGAATGAACTGAATCCTCGCTCTGGGAGGAATCGGTATCAAACCCGGGACGGTTCAGCTCGAGCCCCGACGTGCTACCGCATGCGATCTGCAGCGGGGGGCTTCGCAGTTTGAAGCTTGATTTGGCGGCGTTGGCCCGTGGCGCGTTCTTTCGTGAGCTCGATCGCGCTGGCATGGTCCCGTTGAGCCATTGGGATATCGACCTGCACGTCCTTCTGGCTACCCAGAGTAAAGGTACAGGTCAGTGTGTATGGCGGGACGCGGTTTTCAAGCCCTGCGAGATAGGACATGTCGATTTCCCATTGGCCTGAGTGGAGAGGCTCGATCGTGACTGGGAACTCTGGTCCGCTCAGCCATCCACGTGACATGCTCTCGTGAGACCGTCGGCTGCTCAGGGCTTGTCCAAACCGCGCTGCCTTATTGCGCCGTGCCGACCAGCCAAGGAGGGATTGTTGCGACCTATTCGCGGCGATGAACGGAACCAATAGCAGCTTCAAACCCGTCACTGAAACGTCCCGAGCCCCCGTATTGACAAGCGAAACGTGGAGCCGGCCAATCACGTAGCTGTCGTTGTCGACGCCGTATGTGACGCCGTCGTAGGTGGCGCGCACCCGAGCCCCCGCGCGCCTCCATGTGACGACAGTAGAGATGATGTTCCACGCAAGTGAAGTGCCGGCCACTGCCAGCGCGAGTTGTGCTGTATCCACACATCAGAGCATAGGAAGTTTCGCGCGTAGGGCGAGGGCGCTAGCCGGGAGCACAAGCCAGTGGAGTGGAACGTCAGCTACAACTCTACCGGCGGTATACGTGGGCCATCTTGCGTGCGGGCGCGCCACCTCAGGTCAGAGGGCTGGATCGAAATGTGGATGACGAGGAATGCGACGGTGCCGAGAACCGCGCATGCAGAGCTTTCAAGAGTCGCGGTGACCCGCCGCACGTGCTATTCATCCTCCGCGGTCGGCAAGTAGTTCCACTCCACGCTGAAGTCGTACCCCTCAAGCGCACTCGCCACATCGTGTACAACCTTGCGAGCACCCGAGGGGAAGCTGAGCAGCACCGTCAGGCTGCCATCTGGGGACCGTCTAATCGAGTACGCGGTGCCTTCGAGTCCATAATGCGTCAGCGTCTTATCGACCATAATTCGAGCCTCACGAGCTCGTGCGAGCTGTCTTTCACGCTTGTGCCGATCGGCATGGGCTGGCCACCCTTCCAGACGCGAGATCGAGGTCTCCCGGCCAGTCTCCAGGAGTGTCATTCGGTCGAGGAGTTCCGCCATCAGGGACTCAACGGAGACCGCGGGCGGGGTCGGCTGCTTTCCGGCCCGTTCGATTACCTCGTTGACCTTTGACTCGAATCCGGACCACGACCACTCGAAACGCGCTTCAACCATGGGCCACTTGGTCCCCGCAACATCGCTCACCGCCTTCAACAATTCGCGCACACCGTCCTTGTTCACGATGCGTTTTGCCACCGGCCCTCCGTCGTCCGCGGTGGGCTTCTTGGTCAACATGACGCCCTGGAACTGACGAATTGGGCCCTCGATCTCGTAGAACGAATCGAAATTCACTAGCACCGGTACGACACGTGAGGCCCTGCCCTCAAATCGTTTCGAGAGTGCTCCTGCCTCGAAATTCAACCAAGTGCTGTGCTGATTCGCAGTTGTGACGACGATGATCCCAAACTCGCTCTCATTGAGTTTGTCTTCGATGACCTGAAGCGCCCGTGTGCCAGCTTGAATGTCGACGTCCGACATCCACGGGTCCACCCTGTCGAGCATTTGGGGGAGCCAGTTCCGGATCACCCGGGTGATGTCACGCGCGAACTCGCCCGACCAGCTCGTAAATACCTTCAAATCGCCGTCTGTCATGCGGTGGAGCGTAACGGCGTACACCATGCATTCAGCCGCAGGCCGGAGGTGAGCCCCCTGCACCGACCGTCCGTGACCAGGTGCACGACGCTCGTCACCACCTAACCCGTGCCCGCGCCGCGGGCGCGACAGGAGCTTGGGAGGAACTGGAACAGCAGATCGAATTCCTGGAAAACCCAGCTCGTAGAACGTGGTGAGGAGGTATCGACGTGGGAAGTCTTCGAGCCCGGCACCTATGGAACCCTTGCGGAAGGACGGCCGGACTCCGGACCCGTCGCGGATCTGCACCGAGCACAGGACGAACGGCGAACCGTGCCGCAAGACGGCGATCCGGGGCGGCACCGTGTGCGCCACTCACGGGGGCTCGGCCTCGCACGTAAAGCGCAAGGCCCGAGCGCGTCTGGAGAACGCCGCCGACCGCATGACGAAGGAGTTGCTGCGGATCGCCGTGGACGACGACGCCCCGGCGGCGGTGAAACTGGCCGCGATCAAGGACGCGCTGGATCGGGCGGGCCTCAGCGCGAAGACCGCCGTCTCCGTGGAGGTTGGCCCCACGCCCGCCTACGAAGCGATCCTCACGCAGGCGATGGGTACCGGCAGTCGGGCCGAGTCCCGCGCGGCGCGGAGGATGCACCGCTCCCCGGTTGGCTGGCGGACGAGCTGAACGCCGCCTACGTCGAGGACACCGAGGTGGTGGACGTTCGGGAATCGCGCGACCCTGCCCCGTTCGCCGGCGATCCGCAGGCCAGCGAGGCGGGAGGACTTCTCCCCATCGAGGACGCCCTGGCCCAGCTACGCGCCACCACGCCGCCGCCCGCCCCGCAGGCCCGCCGCCGTGGCGGCCATTAGACCGGGCTGGCCGTCGTTCCAGCGGCTTTGACGGGCGGGGTGGGGTAAGTGCCCGCCCCGCCCGCCAGTGGGCCGTCAAATCCGAAGTCGAAAACACCGCCCGCAGGCGCGGTGAAAGCGCACCTGACCTGCGATAACGCAGTGTCATTCGAACAGGTGTGCGAGGTACGGTGGTGGGGTGGTAAACGCCAAACGCCCCATTGGCGTTTACCGCCCCCAAACGGGCAAGGGAGACAACGGGTATGAGAGTCATTGGGTACGTGCGAGTGAGCACCAAGGAACAGGGCGACGACGGGTACGGACTCGCTGTTCAGCGGGAAGCGTTGGAGCACTGGTGCTCTGCGAAGGGGCACGACCTGCTGACGGTTACGACCGACGTCGTCAGCGGCGCCAAGGCCGACCTGATGCACGGACGGGCTGTCGCCATCGCCGCGATTGAGACCGGCGTCGCTGACGCGCTCCTGGTGCGGGCACTCGACCGTGCCAGCCGCGACCAGGAGGACTCAGCCAAGCTGTTCAAGCGCGCGGAGCGCTACGGGTGGCGGCTGATGGACTGCGACGGTGCCGACAGCGGCGAGCCCAGCCAGCGCCTTGTCGCGGATGTGCGGCTGGCCGTGGCTGCCGAGGAGCGCCGCAAGATCAGCGAGCGCACCCGCGAGGGTCTGGCCCGCGCTCGTCGTGAAGGCAAGCGCCTCGGCCGACCCCGGCGGATCACTCCGCAGGTCGAGCGGCGCATCCAGGTACTCCATGCAGAAGGGTTCGGGCCGAAGGCGATTGCAGCCCAGCTCACGGACGAGGGCGTGCCCACGCCCAGCGGTGGCGACACGTGGCACTACTCCACGGTGCGCGACGTGCTGGCTCGTCAGGCGGTGGCGTGATGGCTCACGTGCAGAAGCGCACCACCAAGGGCGGCGCGGTGCGATATGTGGTCAAGTACCGGACGCCAGACGGCAAGGGCCGCAGCAAGGGCGGGTTCACCACGAAGAAGGCCGCCGAGGACTACGCGACCGAGGTTGAGTACAACACCAATCGCGGGCAGACATGGGATGCCAAGGCCGGAGCGGTGCCCTTCGCGTCGGCAGCGGGGGAGTGGCTGGAGAGCCGCCACGATCTGAAGCCGCGCACCCGTGCGGAGTACGAGAATCTGTTGCGGCCGAAGACGAGAGGACCGATCGCCACACGTGGGCTATCCATCGACGCGACGTTCGGCGGCTACCCGTTGAACGCGATCACCCGGCAGCAGATCAGTGAGTGGGTGAGCGCTCTCACTGCCGCGGGCAAGAAGCCTTCGACCGTGCGCCACGCCTACTTCGTCGTGAGGATGGTGCTGGCACAGGCCGTGGTGGACGGGCGGCTGACCGAGAACCCCGCCGACTACGTGAAGCTCCCCAGCGAGCACAGCACCCACGGGGGAGCGCCCGGGGTCGTGGACGGCCCCGGCCAGTTCCTCACGGCGGAACAGGTTTCCGCGCTGACCAACGCGACGCCCTGGCCGTACAACGTGCACGTGCATGTGGCGGCGTGGGCGGGCCTGCGTGCCGCTGAGCTGGCCGGGTTGCAGGTGGGCGACGTAGAACTATCGGCGCGGGCGCTCAACCCGAACGCCCGCCCGAAGCCCGGCACGCTGCGTGTGGAGCGGACCATCATCACGGTGGACGGCGCGCTGGTGTACGACACCCCGAAGACTCGGGGGAGCCGGCGACGAGTCCCGCTCACCCCCGCGACGGTGGAGCTGCTGCGCGACTACCTAGCACGGCATCCCCGCGCCGACGAGCCCACGGCACCGCTGTTCCCGGCGATGCGGCTGGTTGCGCAGAAGCCCACCGGCGTGAAGGCCACCGACGCCAGCGGTAAGCGGATCGTCCCCAAGGCCGAAGACGCCTTGGCCGCGCGCACCGTGTACGAAGCCGAAGCCCGGCTGACGTTGGCCTGGGATGCACCGCTGCGGCATCAGACGTTCTACAAGGCGGTCTATCGGCCAGCGGCGCTCAGGGCGAACCGGATTGCCGCCGAGCAGGGCACCGCGAAGCTCCCGCCAGCCTGCCGCTTTCACTCTCTCAGGCACACCTACGCCTCGCTCTGCGTGGCTGCGGGCATCCCGCCGCTGGAGCTGGCGCGGTTCATGGGCCACGCCAAGGTGACCACCACCTTCAGCGTCTACGCGCACCTGTTCGAGGACGACCACGCCGACGCTATGGCCGCGCTCGGAGCGATGGGTACGGCCATTCCTCAGGTGAGTACTGGGAACGTACTGCCGATCCGCCGAGGCGCGACTGGTTAGCGCGCGGGGGCGTCATCTGTGGAATCTCGGCATCGGCGGGAGCAGGATGGCGTGTCACGGTCTAGATCTGACTGCGTGTTGTTACCTTGAGCGTTGTGGTGAACGATACTGCTGTCGAGGAAGCTGATACGACGGACGAGAATGGCGGCCAATGGACGCAGTTGGTGAATATTGAGGACATTCCTCACGTTACTGAACTTTACAACCTCATCGGCGTATCAATCGACCTTAAGTTTGCCGCAGAGTGTTTCGACAACCTCAAGAAATGTCTCGAAGAGCCCGAGCGGGAAGATCATGCGCCGGCTCTGGCTTACTTCTCGGCCGCGGCAATTGCGTACTCCCGATGCTTTGGCACTGGAGTGCGCGGCGGACTCGATCTAGCAATTCTGGATACCTTAGATCAATCTCAGCCAGGCGCAGCACGCGAAATTCATGACTATATCAAGAATATGCGTGACAAGCATATAGCACATTCAATTAGCCCTTTCGAATTCGTAATGGTCGGTGGGATGGTGGACTCATCTGATCCGGAAAATCCTAGTGTGGCGGTTGGTTTCATGACCGGCACCGGGTTGCCAATCGGTGTTGAGTTGGCTCATACGTGTCGGGAACTCGCTAGAAATTTGTACAACGCGGTTCTGAAAGAAATTGATACCGCCGAGTCTAGGGTGCGTCAGGCGCTGATGGACGAAGGCCCGGAGCGATTGAAGAACCGCCCTGGCATGTCCTACGTCGTCCCAGGTAACGACCAAGCCGGAATCCCACGACGGTTCGGCAGAGGAATTGCACCTTAGGGGCGTCACTGCAGCGGGCTCCGGGGAGGATGGCGGCCGCGCTGTCGTGTGAGGACTACCGGGTTAGGGGTATTGAACGGTCCTTACTGCTACGAATCTAGCTGGGCAACGACTTCTTCCGATCGGCGCCTGTCCTCCGCGTCCTTTTCGTCCAGGTACTTTTCGTAGGCATCGATATCTGCTGCAATGACTTCCCGTCCAGGCTGGTTGCGCAGAAAACTCACTATCGCGCGTGGATACGAAGTCTCGTCCAGTGCTGATCCTGCCCAATGAATTTGGTTGTTTGACTTCGAGGCCTGGAGCAACTGGGCGCACTGGTCTGCGTCCAGGGTCCGAAGTTCACGAAGGCGCTTCCAGATGGCGTCCGTCGTTGCGAAGCTTCCCGATCGCTCCATCGCGACGATCAGGGACGCGGCGAGTGCGGGGGCAAGCTCAGGTTTTGCCAGGACGCGATCGACGGTCTGCTCGGCCACGTCCGCGGGGGTCTGGTTTCGTACGACCTGCGCCTGGTGCTTGCCCAGCGGCCCATACGGATCGACGTCGTACCTAAGCGCCATCACCGGCACACGTCGGCCGAGCAACCAGCCGACTTCTTGATCGCACCATGCGCTTTGCTGGAAGCCGCTGTGAAGGAACACCAGTCCGGCGTCGGCGCGGTCGAGTGCCTTCTCAATTTCTGTGTGCCACTGAGAATCCACCGTGATCGAGTCATGCGCGACGAACAAAGTGATTCCATATGCATCTAGCGCGGTCGCGACGTTGTGGACCAGCGCCCTTTGTTGCGCGAGGTGAGAGGCAAAAACGAACAGGGGTTGCGCACTCTTCACAGTGGACGTCACGGCTGCTGCTGGCGCGTCGCTAGGAGCCTCGATCTCGAAGTGCTCCGCCAGCTCGATGAGCTGTTCGTCTGTGGCGGTGTTGACTGTCTCGGCCGTTGTCTGACCGAAGTGGTCGTCGTCCAAGGGTTGGACACCATACGTCTGAAGGATGATGTTCGCGTGATCCCGGCGCAAGTCTGCGGAGTCTAGTTGACTGGCGATCTCAAGCACGAGGCTCACGCGGGTCTTCTTGTCGAGCAACGTCCACCTCTGAGTTTGTGCGGCAGCCACTATCTCAGGTGAGTATGTCATCCGACGACTGCGACATGCACGGCCTGCGTCAGCAGCGCAGCGGTCTGGAGTCGGCCGGAGGTACCACCGAGGTACGGGCCACCCAGGGATGACGAAGGCCCCGGCTGCGCGCTGCGCTGGCCAGGGCCTTCAGTTGAAGAGAGAGACAGAGAGAGCCGATGACGGGAATCGAACCCGCGTATTCAGCTTGGGAAGCTGATGTTCTACCATTGAACTACATCGGCACGCTGGGCATTTCCGCCGAATCGGCGGTGTAACACCCTGCGAGCGGCAACTCTAGCAGACGTCCCGATGTTCGTGCGTCTACCCTCTAGATCGTGCTTCTCTCCGATCGTGACATCCGTTCCTCCATCTCCAGTGGCCGTCTGGGCATCGATCCGTTCGACGAGTCGATGGTGCAGCCGTCGAGTGTGGACGTCCGGTTGGATCGCCTGTTCCGGGTCTTCAACAACACGAAGTACACGCACATCGACCCGGCGCAGCAGCAGGACGAGCTGACCAGCCTGGTCGAGCCGGCGGAGGGGGAGCCGTTCGTGCTGCATCCGGGCGAGTTCGTGCTCGGGTCGACCCTCGAGTTCTGTTCTCTGCCGGACGACCTCGCGGGCCGCCTGGAGGGTAAGTCCAGCCTCGGTCGTCTCGGTTTGCTCACCCACTCGACGGCCGGGTTCATCGATCCCGGCTTCAACGGGCACATCACCCTCGAGCTGTCGAACGTGGCGAACCTGCCGATCACCTTGTGGCCGGGGATGAAGATCGGCCAGCTGTGCCTGTTCCGGCTGACGAGCCCGGCGGAGAACCCGTACGGCAGCGCTGCCGTCGGCTCGAAGTATCAGGGCCAGCGCGGTCCGACGCCGTCGAAGGCGTACCTGAACTTCGCGAAGGCCCCGACGCCGTAGCCGCTCGCGCCATGCGGATCCGCGCAGGTGTGAAGACGCCGGCCCGAAGTTCGGGATTCGCCGGGCGTGCCCGGAGTCACGTCGAATTCGAGTCGAAGCTTCGGGCAACTCGTGGCGACACCTCCCGCGACGGAAGGGCGCGAGGCGGCACCGTCCAGGTGTGTACCTGGTCGCACGCTCGAGCCCGTCGGCGGCCGGTGCCGTTCCGGGCTCGGCCACGGATGCAATGGCTAACGAACGGTTAATGAAGTGGGTGGCGTGAGCCGTCCCCGCCGAGTCTGATCTGCCCGAATCTGGGGCTGGTGCCGAGGCGACGGTTCGATAAGCTGCCCCGGGTTTCGCGTGCGCGCAATCGGGGGCGCACACCGTCAGACAAGGACGACTCGATGAGTGCGGTACTGGGAGTGTCGGTGGGGGCCAGTGCTGTCCGCATGGCCACCCGGTCCGGCTTCGACAATCCGCCGGGCATGCCGGCGGGGTTCGACCAGCAGGCCGTCGAGGTCGTGTCCGGTCCCGTCGAAGACGTCGCCGCCCAGTCCATCGGGGTGCTGCTCGAACATCAGTGGCACGGCAACCTCGAGGCCACCGCGGTCGCATACGGGAGCGTCGTCGAGGCCGACGCGATGCACGACGCGATGGCGCGGCAGCGCCTGCACAACTATCACCTGGTGCCCGAGTCGGCGGCCGTGGTCACCCTGCTCGAGAGTGTCGGCCAGCTCGGCCCCGACACCCATACCCTCGTCCTCTACGACCTCGGCAGTTCGGGCGTCACCATCAGCGTCGTCGACCGGTACTCCCGCAGCGTCATCGCGTGCGAGCGCAGCGACGTGGTCGGCGGCGACGTCTTCGACGCGTTGATCGCCGAGCAGCAGGTGCGGGAGCGGGGCCTGACACGTCCCGTCGACACCTGGGCGGCCGCGGAACTGACCGCCCGCTGCCGCACCGCGAAGGAACAGCTCTCCACCGGCGGCGCCGCGTGCGTGCCCGGCGACGGCGGGCTGATCCTGCTCAACCGGGAACGCTTCGAGGCGCTCGTCCGGGTGCCGGTCGAGAGCTCCGCCCGCCTGGCCCGCGAGGTGATCACCGCCTCCGGACGCCATCCCGACGTGCTGGTGCTGCTCGGCGGCGGCGCGCGCATCCCGCTCGTCCAGGGCGTCCTGCAGGGCTGGCTGGGGTTGCCCACCGTCCTGCCGCCCGAGCCGGAGATGGTTGCAGCGCAGGGCGCCGCCCTGCTGGCCACGCCGGTGGAAGTGCCACCCGAACCCGAACTGCCCGAACCGAACTGGAACGACGTCGCCCCCGTCGCCTCGCATCGGCGGCAGCGCGGCGCGTCGCGGCGGCAGCTCGCGCTGGCCGGGTCGGCAGCGAGCGGACTGCTGGTGGTCGCGGCCATCGGGCTGACCCTCGACCGCGGAGACGACGCCACCAGCCAGCGGGAACCGGCGGTCGCCGAGGCCACCGTGGCGCCCACCACGACGAGGCCGACGACGACGGCACCGACGACCACGACCACACCGTCCCCGACGCCCGTCGCCCCGGTCGTCACGTCGGAGCCCGAACCGACCACTGTCGCCGAGGCGCCGCCGGCGCCGCCCGGGCCGCGGTATCTGAACCTGCCGCAGCCGATCCAGATCGAGGTCCCGCCGGGTATCCAGTTGCCGCCCGGCATGATCCGCTGACCGCTGCCGACACCGGCACGAGGCGCGACCTGCGGCCACCGAATCCGACGAGTGAACGGAACGTTCAGTCGATCTGATCGACTGAACGCTTCCGTTCATTCGCGACGGGCGTGGCGGCCGCTGCCGCTGGCGGGCCGGGGCAGGGGCCGGGGTGCGGGGGGTCGACCGGGTGTGGTGGGTCCGCCGGGCGCAGGGGCGACGGCCGGGATGTGCGGGTGCGTGGGCAGGACGGGTGCGGCCGGGACGGCCGGTGCGGGTGCGGCGAGGGGGACCTGCGAGCGCGGCGGCCGGGCCAGGGCGACGGCGATGGCGGTCGTCAGCGGCACCGACAGGGCCAGCGCGATGCCGCCGACCGCCGAGCGCAGTATCTCGATGGCGACGGCGTCGCCGGTGAGCACGTCGGTGATCGAGCGGCCCGCCACCGAGAACAGCAGCAGCAGCGGCAACGCGCCGCCAGCGTAGGCGAGCACGAGGGTGTAGACGGTGCTGGCGATGTGGTCGCGGCCGACCCGCATCGCGGCCGAGAACACCGACCGCCGGTTCGCGTCGGGGTCGAGGTGGGCCAGCTCGAACGCCGACGACGCCTGCGTGATCGTGACGTCGTTGAGGACGCCCAGCGAGCCGATGATGAACCCGGCGAGCAGCAGCCCGGTGATCGAGACGTGCCCGATGTAGGTCTGCACGTTGGTGTTCTGTTCTTCGGACAAGCCGGTGAGGTGGGTCATCTCGATCGCCGCCCACGACAGCACCGCCGCCAGCGCCATCGACGCGAGCGTGCCGAGCAGGGCCGAACTGGTCCGCAGGCTCACCCCGTGCGCCAGATACAGCACCGCATACAGGATGATCGCGCCGCCGACGAGCGCGACCGGCACCGCGGGCTTGCCGTCGAGCAGCGCGGGGAGCATGAAACCGACCAGTACCGCGAACGCCACCAGAATGCCGAGCAGGGCGCGGAATCCACGCCACCGCGCGACCACGATCACGACGATCACGAACACCAGCACGACCGCGAGCAGCGACCAGCCGCGCGCGTAGTCCTCGAACGAGTACGCGGTGGCGCCGGTGTTGTCGGTCTGCCGCACCAGCCGGATGTTCTCGCCGGCCACCAGGTTCGGTTGTCCCGGTCCCGGTCCGATCTCCAGCAGGGTGCGGGTGCCCTCGTTCGGGCCCGACTCGATCGCGACGACGCTGCGCTGGCACTCGTACGAATTGTTCGGTGGGGGAACCGGATTGCCGGTGAACGGGCGCCCGACCGACGGGCTGCCGCAGGGGCCGAAGTCAGATGTGACGACGGATCCCGCCTCGGTCACCACGGCGCCGCCGCCTGCGGTCTGGAACGGGAGGGGGATCTCGACGCTGTGCCGGCTGGGCCACAGCGCGATCGCGCCGATCACCACGGCGAGCCCGATCGCGGAGAGCAGGCCGACCACCACGCGGGCGGCGACGGGGCCGACGGGGACGGGACCGGTGTGGCCGTGGCCGTGACCGTGGCTCATCGAGTGGATGCCTGACTCCGCATGGCGTCAGGGTACCGAGCGCCCGGGGACCGTCCGGTCGGCGGGAACGCGGACCGGACACCACGAGGGCGGAGGTGAAAGAGAGGATCCCCCCAGCAGGGTGGCGGGGTACAGGGGGGTGTCTCCCCGCCACCGGCCCGATTGCACACAGGGGGGGAGGTGCAATCGAGCGTGCTGGACACCATTGGTGTCGTGTCCGAATCTACCGTGTCTTTCCGGATCTGTCTCACGGGGGGTCGAATTTCGTGTCGGAGTTCAATCGATACGCCGTGAATCCGGAACTGTCGACCCGAGATCGCAGGTCAGAACGATTCGCGGTGCACGGCCTCGGAGAGCGGACGGCCTTCACGCCACCCGAACCGCACCAGGTCCGGGGTCTCCTGGAACTCCGAGACCGGCCCGACACACAGCCACGCGATCGGCCGGATCGGGGCCGGGACCTTCACCAGCGACGTCAGGTAGTCCTCGTCGTAGAACGAGACCCAGCCCACGCCGATCCCCTCGGCGACCGCCGCCAGCCAGATGTTCTGGATCGCGAGCACCGCGGAGAACACTCCGGTGTCGTCGACGGTGTGCCGGCCGAGGATGTTCGCCCCGCCCCGGCTCGGGTCGTAGGTGACCACGACCCCGGTCGCGGACTCGCGGATGCCCTCGATCTTGATCGGGCTGAACGTCTCGCGACGCTCCGGCGGCAGCGAGTCCGCGAAGTTCCGGCGGCAGGCGGCGACGTGATCGGCGAACGTGTCGAGGGTGTCGGGATCCTGCACGACGACGAAGTCCCACGGCTGCGTGTTGCCCACGCTCGGGGCGTTGTGACCGGCCTGCAGGATCCGCGTCAGCTGCGCGTCCGCGATGCGCTCCCCGGTGAACTCCGCGCGCACGTCGCGCCGCATCCGAATCGCGTCGTACACCGACAGGGTGGGGCCGGACTCGCTCGGCTGGGCGGGGCTGCTGTTCACATCGGAGGACACGCGATTCACGGTAACCGATCCGGCCCCGCGGCCTGTCCCGGCAGTCGACCCGTTCCCCGACGGTAGCCTCGAGCGGTGGTGTTCCCGACGTTCGATGTGCCCTGTCTCACGGCCCGGCAGATCGTTCCGGCGGAGCCGATCACCGCGACGGTGACGACCGGTCGGGATACCCTGCCTGCGTGGTCGGGTCACAGGTCAGACGGTGGATCGGAATCTGCACGGCCGTCGTCGTCGCAGGTGTCGCCGTGCTGACGGGCGGCGCCGCGAGCGCCGACCCGGCCCCCGCCCGGGTGGGCGCCGACGGCACCGCGCTCACCCTCGACGGCGAGCCGTGGTGGCCGGTCGGGCTGAACGCCTACCAACTCGCCACGAACTGGTCGATCAACCGCGGATGCGGCGCCCAGGTGGACCTCGACGCGTACTTCTCTTCGCTCCCCGGGGTGACGCTCACCCGATTCAACGCCTTCTCGGCGCTCGCCACCAACAAGTTCACCGGTGCAGTGGATTTCGCGCCCATCGACGCGGTGTTCGCCGCGGCGGAGCGGCACGGGCAACTCGTCGTCCCGGTGCTGACCGCGCAGGACGGTGCCTGCGAGGACGACGTCTTCAAGCAACGCGACTGGTACGCCACCGGCTGGCAGCAGCAGGCGCCCGGCATGACGATGTCGTTCGCGGACTGGGTGGGCACCGCCGTGCGGCGGTGGCGGACGTCGCCGGCCCTCGCCGCCTGGGAACTCGTCGGCGAACCCGAGACCAGCGTGTGCCCCGGCGGCGACTGCGACTTCGGGAACCGGGTGTGCCCGCCCGACGCGGCCGAGGTCCTGCGCACCTTCATGGACGACGCCGGTGAGCGGGTGCGGGCACTGGATCCGCAGCGGCTGATCACCGCCGGCCTCACCGGTGGCGGCCAGTGCGGGACACAGGGCGACGAGTACCGGTACATCGGTCGGTCCCCGAACGTCGACGTGCTCCAATACCACGACTACGGCGCCGACGGCGTACCCCTGCCCGGCGACCAGTGGAACGGGCTGGCGCGCCGGATCGACCAGACGACGGCGCTCGGCAAGCCGCTCCTCGTCGCGGAGATCGGCCAGGCCGCGGGCAGCTGTCTGTCACTGTCGCAACGAGCGCTCGACATCGAGACCAAGATCGTCGGGCAGCGTGCCGCGGGCACCGCCGGTGCGTTGCTGTGGGCGTTCGTGCCCGACCCGCGTCACACCGAGTGCACCTTCGACATCGGTCCCGGCGATCCGTTGTTCCGGCTGCTCGGGCCGGGGAGGCCCGCACCCGCCTGATCTCACTCGGGTTCGGTCGGGTTGTTCAGGACCCGGTACAGCCGCCAGTCCGGTTGGTCCGCACCGTCGTTCGGGATCGCCAGCTCGAGCATCGCGATCTGCGCGCCGTTGTCGTAGATCGTCGGGTACCGCCGGTTGACCGCGTCGGCCGTGCCCCGTCCCTCGTTCGGAACGGTGAGGATGTACTGCACGCCGTGCGCCGCCGGCTCGCTCAGAGCGGACACGAAGTCACGGTCGGAGGGCAGCACGAACCGCTTGGGATGGTCCGACGCCGCGACCACGGCGAACCCGTAGAGCGTGTCCACCAGGATCGACCCATCCGGCAGATCCATCGCGTCGAGACGATCGGCGATCTCGCGTTCGGTGGCGAACGACCGCAGGATGCTCAGCTGCCGGTCCTGCTCGGTGCCCTCCTGAGGATCGAACGGCAGCAACGCCCCGACGGCGTACTGCTGCACGGACAGTCCGCGGCTCTCCATACCGACCGCGGTCAGCGGCACGCTCACGGCGAGCAGCACCGTCGCCGCCACCGCGACCGCACGCAGACGTGGGCCCTGCATCTCGTGCGGCTCCGTGAACGCACCCGGCCGACGCGCACCGAGGTCGCCGCGCGCGGGGCTGATCTGGAAGGCGTAGATGCACATCAGCGGGATGACACAGATGTAGAAGCGAAGGAACGGGAAGGTCGTGCCCGTCGCATACGAAACCACTTGGAACGCCAGCACGGAACCGAACAGCAGCGTCGCCGCCAGCACCTCGAGATCCCGGCGTCGCACCGCGAGCACGGCGACCGCCGGGACGAGCAACGGCAGCGCGGGCGCGAGCACCAGCAGCTCGGCGGCCGAGTACGCGAACGTCGCCGGCCCCGAGGTGGCCGGTCCGCCGGACTGTTCGAGGATCGCCGTGTTCCCGTAGACGGAACTGAACTGCGCGAAGGCCTGACCCGTCAGCAGCCAACTCGTCGCCGCCCACGCCAGGAACGCCAACGCGCCGGGAGCCGCCAGGATCACACCGTCCATCAGCGCGGTCTGCCACCGGTGCGTCGACGCCCGCCGCCAGGTCACCAGCGCGACGAAACACGCGCCCAGCGCGATCGGCACCACGGCGTCGTACCGCGTCAGATACGCCAACCCGAGGGCCACACCCGAGCCGATCAGGTCGTGCACGTCGTCGGTCGTGGTCCACCGGATCAGCCGCCGCGCCGCCCAGCACATCAGGAACACGAACGGCGCCTCGCTCATCCCGGTCGCGCCGTAGAACACGATCATCGGATTCGCGACGAACAGCACGGTGATCACGATCTGCTGCCACCGCGGCACACCGCGGTCCCCGCCGATCGCCCAGATCTGCACCGCCGCACCGGCCATGAACAACGCCGACATCACCACACCGGCCATCCCGTACCGCGTCAGGCTCGGGAAGTACGAGTTGAACGCGGCCAGCGGCACCTCGACCAGCGCCGTCATCGGCGTGAAGATGAAGCCGATGCTCGCCAGGTGGGGGTCGCGGCTGAACAGGACGCCCTGCGCGGACTGGACCCGGCTGAGCGCGTCGCCGAGCAGGAAGCCGTTGTGCACGGCCAGCACGTATCCGACGACCAGATACAGCAGGGCACTCGCCGCGTACACGATCAGGGCGGGGCTGCGCAGCATCCTCATGGCGTCGGCCCGCCCGCCCGCGTGGCGGCCGCACCGGCGTGGTCGTCGACCCCGCCGCCGTCGAGACCGTGGAACGTCTTCTCCCAGTACGACGGACGAAACAGCAGCTGCCACACCCCCTTGATCGCGGCGATGCTCATCAGCAACCAGTACAGCGGCACCGTCAGGCACGACAGCAGCAGTCGCGGCGTACCCGTCTCGCGCGCCCCGATCAGGTTCATGTACATCGTGGCGGCGTTGCCGAACACCAGGCACACCAGCGCCGGGTAGTACACGGCGGGCGGAAAGATGCTGCCGATCAGGATGGGTTGTCCGAGCAACCACGCGATCGTGATGAACCAGAACACCATGTTCAGGCAGGCGATCAGCGGCGTCCCCGCCAGCAGCAGGGTGAACCGGACGAACGGCCACGCGCCGATCGCCCGCCACAGCTTCACCGGGTGCCGGGTGTGCACCAGCCACGTCTGCAGATAGCCCTTGTACCAGCGCGAGCGCTGACGCAACCAGTTGATCGGGTCGCTGTTCGCCTCCTCCAGCGTCGTCGACTCCAACACCGCGGTCGTGTAGCCGTTGGCGGCGATCCGCACACCCAGATCGGAGTCCTCGGTGACGTTGAACGGATCCCACGCTCCGATGTCGTCGAGGACGGCGCGGCGCAGGTGATTGGACGTGCCGCCCAACGGGATCGGTGCCTTCAGCCGCATCAGCCCCGGCAGCAGGTAGCTGAACCAGACCCCGTACTCCACCGTGAACCAGCCCGTGAGCAGATTCTGCGAGCCGTTGCGGTACGCGAGCTTCGCCTGCACACACGCCGCCCGATCGTCGAGCATCGCGAACGTCGCTGCGACACGGCGCAACTGGAGCGGCTCGGGCAGGTCCTCGGCGTCGTAGATGGTGATGATGTCGCCGGTCGCGAAGTGCATGCCGTAGTTGCACGCCTTGGGTTTCGTGCGCGGCTGGGACTCGGGAACCAGGACGACGGTGACGATCTCGTCGACACCGACCTCGCGGGCCGCCTCGATCGTGACGTCGTCGTCCTCCTCGAGCAGCAGCAGCACCTGCAGCTTGTCGCGTGGATAGTCGAGGCGGGCGAGCGCGCCGATCAGCTGCCCGATCACCTCCGGCTCGTGATACGCGGGCACGAGCACCGTGTACGGGGGCAGGTCCTCGTCCGCGATCGCGCGGGCCTCGTCGTCGGTGACCCGGATGATGGCGTCCGCGGCCAGTCCCTTCCGGAAGATGACCAGACGGTCGCCCAGCGTGAGCACGTACGCGATCGTGCAGATGCCCGTCATCAATGTCAGTGTGCCGAGCGGGGACACGACCATGCACACCACGAAGATCGCCACCAGCACGATCAGCAGGTTCCGCTGCCACGGCACGAACGCGACCGCGGCGGACGCGTCGGGGTTCCGCTCCCGCAGACCCTGCACGGCGTCGTGCAGTGCGCGTTCGCGGAACTCGGCGGACGCTGTCGCCGGATCGGGTGGCGGCACCCGGCCGACGTCCGGAGAAGTCATCCGAACTCCTCCCACTGCCGGGCGACCACATCGCGGCCCAGGGCGGACAGCAGGTCGACATCCTTGTAGTCGGGGTTCGCGTCGACCTCGACGGCGTTGCCCCGGAACAGCACGTTCACCGTCTGAGATGCCACCGATGCGGCCTCCGGGTCGAGATCGGGGAACCGGGCGTCGGGCTCGTGGTTGTCGACGGCGATGAGGTTGACCACCTGGACCGTCCCGTCACCACGAGTCCAGTCGAAGTGAAGCTTCGTCCAGGTCAGGAACAGGTCCTGATCGACGATCGTGTACAGCAACCCGGTGACCCCCGAGCCGAGGTCGACCCGCACGATCGGAGACCGGCGGCCGCTCAGCGTCGAATACAGGGTCTCACCCGGAAAGATGTTGAGAGAGTCCGGATCGTGGGTGAGCAGCGAGTCGACGACCACCGTCCGGCGCCGGCCCTTGTCGTCCCAGGCCGGATTGACCTCGTCCGCGGTCCAGGTCTGGCGGACGATGGCCGCGTCCGGGCCGAAGTACCGGTCGGCCCAGTCGTACCCCGCGAAACCGGTCTGCGTCCAGCCCGAGGGAGTCGCCAGGCCGGGGGCGTCCGCCGGGGGAGGGCCTTCCGCGATCGGGATGTTCAGCTCCTTGGGAAGAGGAATCATCGCCAGCACCGCCGCCGTCGCGGTCACGAACAGGGCGGTCTTCCACGGCCGGGTCACCGGCGACGGCCGCTCGGGGCGCAGGGACCAGTTGACGTCCCGTCGCCGCACCGACCAGCCGAGCATCGTGAACGCCACCACGGCTCCGGCCGTGACCGGCGCCAGCCGCGAGGACAACGGGCCGAGCAGTTCGGGCCGGCCGGCCAGCAGCTGGACGGCGAGCAGCGCAAGCGAGAGCGTCAATGTCCCGAGGAAGCCGATCCAGCCCAGCCGATCGGTACGAGCGACGGCAACCCCGATGCCGATCGAGATCAGCAGCGTCGACACCAGCGCCACCGAAACCCACGTTCCCCCGAGCCATGTGACGGCGATCCGGTAGCCCAGGGGAGAGACCAGGACGAGCAGGAACCAGATCGGCCAGAACCGGCCGGCGGGGCGCAGCCCGAACAGGAGCACGCACGCACCGAACAGGAAGAGGAGCAGGGCGAACAGGTCGGTGCGCAGCAGGTAGAAGGTGTCCCGGTAGCGGGGAACGAGCAGCCCGTACGTCGCGACCGACAGCGCCAGCGCGATACCGCCGACGATGACGTCCACCTCACGATCGTGGATCGGCAGCTCGTCGTGCTTGCGGCGCGTGATCCCGATCGCCATCGCCAGTACCACGAGCGGCACCATCAGCAGATAGCCGAGCAGGCCGCCGGGCAGGGTGTCGATGGTGGTGCGGGTCAACGACTCCCAGAACGCGATCCCCGTGAGGACCGCGATCAGCGCGAACCGCGCGACGATCGTGCCCAGCACCCGGCCGCCGGTCGGCTCCGGCGCCACCGGCACGGGCACGGATGTCGTCGTCATCGAGCGCTCGACTCAGGACTTCGATCGGCGCCGGGTGCGGATCAACAGGGCCGCCGCGACGGCCACCCCGGCCAGCAGCAGGAGCCCACCGGCGGCGAGCACCCCACGGACCACCCCGGTGGTCTCGTCGACCGTCGGCGCGGGTTGCTCGGCCGACACCGTCACCGGGTCGCGGTCGCCGGTCTGGAACAACGCATCACCGGACAGCGAGGACCACCGGTTCCGGTCCGCCGACAGCCAGTCGAGGATTCGGTCCACGCTCTGCGGCGCGTCGGTGGACGTCGCCACCAACAGCATCCGGTCGTGGTCGTCGTCCCACGCGGCCTGGAGGGAACCGAACCGCAATCCCGGCACGTCCACCGTCTCGGGCGCGGTGTCCGCGGTCAGGTTCGTCAGTTCCACCGTGTCGTCGCCGGTCACCTGCAGCGGCAGCGGGACCGAGTCCGGCAGACCGCCGTCCGCGGCGATCAGGATCGCCGGGCTGTCGGAGTTCACGGCCGTGTCGAGGTCGACCAGCTCGGGCCGGAACGGGGTGACGGTCAGCCCCTGCAGGCCGGTGACGATCGTCATCGCCCGCCGCGCATCGGCGAATGTGCCGTCCTGCAACCCGATCTGGGTGGTGGGCATCAGGGACTGGGGCAGGGCCTGGAAGCCTCCCGGCTGCGGTGGGAGGGTGGTCTCGCTCCGCACCGCGCCCGCGGGATCGAGGCTCAGCGTCACCGGCTGGGTCGAACCGCAGGTCATGGCGCCCGCCACCTGCAACGTGACCACGAGCTCGGTGTACCGCGACATCGACTCCGGAGGAATCGTCACCCAGCGGTCGATGCGGCCGTCCGCGTCCACCGGCCACCGGTCGAGGGTCGTGTCGCCGACGGTGATGGTGATCTGCCCGTTCTGGGTGTTCGGCAGCGGCGTGTAGTTGCCGATCAGGTGTACGTCCACCGGGCCTGCCGGTCGGCCGAGCTTGGTCTGGTCGATCCCGATCCGCACCTGGACGCGGCCGGTCGACGTCGCTGTGAGCTTGCTGGCGCCCAGGTCGCCGAGCGTCGTCAGGGAGGGTGCGATGCCGGGCGCTGCGGCCAGGGAACCCGCGGTGGCCTCCGTGGCGACCGTGATCGTGGAGAGGTTGCTCGTCAGCAGCCGCGTCTGATTGAGCAGTCCGTCGGCCCTACCGGTGAGTGTCAGCACCGGAACCCCGGCCGGTGACGTGGTCAGGGTGGTGGAGTTGACGTCCGACTCGGTCACCACGACCTGGCGCTCCAGCCGGCCGACCGGATCGGTGGGCAGTGCCGCGCCGGGTGCCAGCGCCCGCAGTTCGATCGCCGGGTCCTGGTTGGCGTAGCGGGCGGCGATCGCGGCGCCGAACTCGAGCGCGGCCGCGGTCACGTCGTGCGTCGGCTCCGGCGGCACGTATATCGACAGGCGCGTGAGCACCGGCGGGAGGTAGTCCGCGAGAACCGTCGGCGGCGCCTCGTCACCGGTGTAGTCGACGGTGGCGTTCACGATCGACAGCGACCCGTCGGACCAGTCGTCCGCGCACCAGAAGTCGTCCACCGGTACGAGATACGAGCGGAGCGTCACCTGCGCAGCGTTGTTCACGACCGCGGCACCCGCCAGCGGCAGCGTGACCTGTGCCGTCGGTTCGCCGGACGGCACCTCGACCCGCCCGAGCACCCGGCCGCCCGACAGCACGTCGACCCACCCGCGACCGGCACCCGCCGGCACCTGCAGTGTGCCGCGGAGGGCTGCCGGACTGAGCCCCTGCGGGACCGGGATCTGGAGCGTCACCTCGTCGGTGCGGCCCGAAAAACTCAGTGTTCCAACGCCGCTGACCGTCGACAGGGGCAGCGACGCGTCCTGCCGGACGGGGGCGGCCTGTGCCGTCGGCGGGACGACTGCCACCATTGCGGCAGCCACCCCCGCGACGACGATCTGAGGCACGAGTCGAACTGTCATGCGTGCAGCGCTCCGTACTGGGTAGGGGGCGGTTCGCGAAACACCCTACGGTCGGGACCATGCGCATGAATGTCCGACGCGCGGACTCACGGTGAATCCGCTGCGGAATCGTTACTGGCTGTAGCTCGCGAGGAAGTTGCCGAATCGTTCGATCGCGACGGCCAGATCACGGGCCCACGGCAGCGTCACGATCCGCAGGTGGTTGTGGTCGATCCAGTTGAATCCGGTGCCCTGGACCATCAGGATCTTCTCCTGCAGCAGCAGGTCCTGCACCAGCTTCTCGTCGTCGTGGATCTCGTACACGTCCGGGTCCAGCCGCGGGAACGCGTACAGCGCGCCACGGGGTTTCACACACGAGACACCCGGGATCATGTTCAGCCGCTCCCACGCCACATCCCGCTGCTCGAGCAGCCGGCCGCCGGGCAGGATCAGATCCTCGATGCTCTGGTAGCCGCCGAGCGCCACCTGAATCGCGTGCTGCGCGGGCACATTCGGGCACAGCCGCATCGACGCCAGCAGGTTCAGGCCCTCCAGGAAGCTGGTGGCGTGATCCTTCGGGCCGGTGATCGCCACCCAGCCGGACCGGTAGCCGGCCACCCGGTACGCCTTCGACAGGCCGTTGAACGTCAGGCACAGCAGGTCCGGCGCGAGCGTCGCCAGGGAGATGTGCTTGGCGTCGTCGTAGAGGATCTTGTCGTAGATCTCGTCGGCCAGCAGCAGCAGCGAGTGCTTGCGCGCCAGCGCGACGATCTGGGTGAGCACCTCCTGCGAGTACACCGCGCCGGTCGGGTTGTTCGGGTTGATCACCACGATCGCCTTGGTGCGCGGCGTGATCTTCGACTCGATGTCCGCGATGTCCGGGTTCCAGCCGTCGGCCTCGTCGCACAGGTAGTGCACCGGGGTGCCGCCCGCGAGCGACGTCGTCGCCGTCCACAGTGGGTAGTCCGGTGCCGGAATCAGCACCTCGTCCCCGTTGTCGAGCAGCGCCTGCATCGTCATGGTGATCAGCTCGGACACGCCGTTGCCCAGGTAGACGTCGTCGACGTCGAGATCCGGGAAGCCCGGCACCAGCTCGTAGCGGGTGACGATCGCGCGGCGCGCCGACAGGATGCCCTTGGACTCCGAGTAGCCCTGCGCGGTGGGCAGCGCGGCGATCATGTCGCGCATGATCACGTCCGGCGCCTCGAACCCGAACGGGGCGGGGTTGCCGATGTTCAGCTTGAGGATGCGGTGCCCCTCCGACTCCAGCCGTGCGGCGTGCGCGTGTACCGGGCCCCGAATCTCGTACAGCACGTTCTGCAGCTTCGCGGACTGGTTCAGGACGCGCGGCTGGATGTGGGCGTGGTGGGAGGGCTCCGAAGCGGTCACCCGACCATCGTGCCACTGTCGGTAAAGCGATTTTTGGCCGGGGGAGCGTCGCGGGCGGCACGAAACGGCCGATCGGGGCAGTTCAGGCGTGGTTGCGGGGCGGTTCCGCACCAGGCGAAACGGGGCCGCGCCGGTGATGGATTGCGCGCGGGAGTGCGCGGGCTCGCGCGCTGGGGGATGTAGCAGGGGGACACACATGTCGGAATTCAAGGTCGACCCGGACGACGTGGATTCGTTCGCGGCGACGCTGGCAACACTCGCGTCGCAGACCCAGCAGGCCAAGGACTACCTGCACAAATGGCTGCAGATCGGCTACGCGGAGGGGCGGATGTTCGCGCCCGTCGTCGAGAAGGTCTCCGACGTGCTCGCGGAGCTCGGCCCCGCGTACACCGGCCTGGCCACGCTGAGCGCCGACGCCGGCGCCGAACTGAACCGCGCGGCGCGGTCCTACCGCGAGATGGACGCCGCCAACGCGGCGAACCTCGACGCCGCGTACGAGGTGGCCTGATGGCGCCGAACCCGCTCGAGCACCTGACGGACCCCACCGCGACCGATCCGGTGCCGGACCTCGTCGAGAACATCGTCGGTGGATCGCAGTACATCAGCGCGTCGTACTGGGTCGGGCAGGTCGCGGACCTCGTCTGCGGCACCAACCCGTGGGAGTGGGTCGCCGAACAGTTCGCCGGCGACTGGGAGGTCGTGAGCAAGGCGGGGCACGCACTGGCCAACCTCGCCGAGTACAACCGCACCTGCGCCGACGTGATCCGCAGCGGTGTCGAAGGGGTACGGCACTCCTGGGACGGCAACGCCGCCGATGCGGCGGCCGCCTACTTCGCGGAGCTCGGTGGTGCCGTCAACGACCAGGCGAGGGTGGTCGAGCAGATCGGCGACCAGCTCACGGCCATGGCGACCGGCATGTGCGAGGCCGCGCAGGGGCTCAAGGGGCTGTGGGAGTTCCTGATGGACCTCCTCATCCAGGCTGCCGTGGAGATGGCTGCCGCGGCGGCGGCCGGGACGACGGTGATCGGGCCCCTGCTGGCGGGCGCGGTTGCCGCGGTGACGATCACCAGGGCGATGGGTGTGTGGGGTGAGGTGCTGACCCTGCACTCGAACACCTGGAACGCGGTCCAGGGTGGCGTCGGCGTGATCGCGGGCACGCTCGGGGGCCTCCACGATCTCGATGCCAACCGGCTCCCGGTCCGTTCCTACGACCATCCGGGGGTCTAGATGACAACGCCGGACGAGACTCCGCTCGATGTCGCGCGTGGTGACCGCGCCGTGTCCGCTCACCTCGCATCGAGTCTGAAGCTGCTGGCGGCGAAGTGCCGTGACGCGGACTTCACGGCAGCGACCGCGGAGGTCGTCGCGGGCAGGCGCAGCCTTCGCGACCTCGCCGCGTCGCCCGTCTTCGATCAGGTGCTCGGTCCGCTGGTTCGATCGTTCGCCGAGGAGTACCTGCAGCTCGACGAGTCGGTCCGGGAGGCGTTGGCGGACGAAGGAGGGCGCAGGCTCGACGAACTCGGGCGAACACTTGACCGGCGTCGTGACGCGGCCACGTCCGACGACGACGGCGACCGCCCGATCCGAGGCATCCTCAGCTCGGATTGGTGACCGGTCCACGCTCGGATCGAGTCGATCCACCCGGCGCGAGCGCGGCCACGAACTTCGGGTCCGGATCCTCCACGATCAGACCCGAGCCGTCGGGCGCCGCGTGAATGCGCATCAGCCGCGGCAACGATCCGACGACGAACGGGACGACCGAACCCAGGGCCAGCGCCAGGCACGCGACGAACGGCCATGCCAACGCCGGGTTCGGGCCGGAGGTGACCGCGACCGCCGCGGCGCCGATCCAGCCCAGCAACGCGCCGACGAGCATGACCAGGAAGAGCGTGAAGTAGCCGCGGCGACGACGGTCGCACGCTCGGCACACCGGCCAGCGCGTTCTGACGACGACGGCCCGCTGCGCGTCCTCGGAGAACCCGGCCGCGGTCGAGAAGATGTTGGCGGCGAATCCGAAACGCCGCGCCGGGGTACGCGAGGCCACCGGCCTCGTCCGCGCGCCCACCGAGATCCGTCGAACCTGCGGAAGTCCGTGTGCCGTGCAGACCTTCGGCGTCCGACAGGCAAGGACGTACCAGTACGGGCCCCTGCCGTGCTCGGGTCCCTCGGGCGGCACCCCCCGCCCGGCGAGCGCTCGAATCGGCAGCACGATCGTGTTCCCTGTTCCCCCCATGCCCGACATCTTGGTCTATTCCGCGTGACCGGTGGTCAGCGGAGGAGGATTCTGGATTGTGGCGCCACGTACGGACCACACGGAAGCGGCCATCCCATGAGTGCACCCGGCATTCCCCGTCCCGCCCCGGTCGACCTCGCCCACCACACCCACCTGACCGGGGTGTTCGCGCCGCAACGCGAGGAGGTCGACGTCCACGACCTCGACGTCGTCGGCGAGATCCCCGCGGACCTGCACGGCGCCTACCTGCGGAACGGGCCGAACCCGCGCTTCGACCCGATCGGCCGGTACGTGTACCCGCTCGACGGCGACGGCATGGTGCACCGGATCGAACTCGAGGACGGCCACGCCCGCTACACGAACCGGTTCGTGCGGACCCCGATGGTCGTCGCGGAGGAACGTGCCGGGCACGCCATCTGGGGCGGGGCCACCGACCTCTACACCCCGGACGCCGACGAGGTCGGGCCCGCGCTCGCGGGCACCGCACGCGAACTTCCCGACATCAACGTCGTCCGGCACGGCGGCCGGCTGCTCGCGATGGCCGAGACCACCCGGCCGTACCGGCTCGACCCCGACGACCTGACCACCCTCGGCCCCGACACCTGCGACGGGGCGATGCCGATCGGCAGCACCGCACACCCCAAGATCGACCCCGTCACCGGCGAGCTGGTGCTGTTCAACTACCTCCTCGAGGCGCCGTACCTGACGTGGTCGGTGGTCGCCGCGGACGGGTCGCTGTCGCGTCCGCCGACCGTCGTCGACGGCCTCGACCGGCCGCTGATGATCCACGACATGGCCCTGACCGAACGGTATGTGGTGCTGGTGCTGTGCCCCCTGGTGTTCGACATGGCCGGCATCCTCACCGGCGGCTCACCGCTGGACTGGCGGCCCGACGACGGAACCCGCGTCGCGTTGATCCCGCGGGACGGCGGACCGGTGCGGTGGGCGACCTGCGAGGCGTTCTGGGTGTGGCACTTCGCCGGCGCCCGGGACCTGCCCGACGGCCGGGTGCAGGTGGACTACGCGCAATGGGAGTACCCGGCCGCCTTCACGACCGCGGAGGCGCAGTGCCGCGGCGGTCTGGTGCGCGCGCGGATCGACCCCGACCGCGGCAGCGTCGACCGCGAGGTCGTGTGCGACCGCGACATCGAATTTCCGCGCGTCGACGACCGGACGCTGACGCGGGCCGCCGGGCCGCTCGCGTCGATCGGCAAGCGCGGCTCCCGCGACGGGCACATGGACTCGCTGTGGTTCTTCGACCCCGACACCGGCACCGAGACGTCCTGGGACGCGGGTGCGCTGTCCGTCGGTGAGCCGATCTTCCTCCCCGGCGCAGAGAACGACTACTGGGGCATGCTCGGCACCGACCGCGGCACCGTCACTTCATGGTTCGTGATCCTGCCCGCCGACGCCCCGGAATCCGGGCCCATCGCCAGGGTTCGGATGCCGATCCGCGTGCCCTCCGGGCTGCACGGGGCCTGGCTGCCCGCGCTGTGACCCATTCGTCGGGTTGGACGGCTTGTGGGGTCCGCCGCGGTTAGCGATACTTACCGCCGCGTTAAACAAGCACAGCGTGCGGACATCGGGGGGATGGAGTGACGTGACGTCGGATCTTCGTGCAGTGGGTGGGAACCTCACGCCGACGACGCCTGGGGTGCCGTGGCGGGATTCCAGGCGCTATCTCTGGTTGCTCGGGCTGCTGGCGCCGCTGAGTCCGTTCGCGGCGTGGGCGCTGGTGGAGCTGTTCGGGCTCGGGTTGTTCTGGGCCGCAGGTGCAATCCTGCTGGTGGTGATCGTTCCGCTGGTCGACCTGGTCTCCGGGCTGGACAAGTCCAACCCGCCCGAGCACGTCATGGCCGCGCTGGAAGCCGACCGGTTCTACCGCTGGTGCACCTATCTGTTCCTGCCGTTGCAGTACGCCGGCCTGGTGTTCGCCTGCTACATGTGGACCACCGCACCGATGGGCTGGCCGGAACGGTTCGCGATGGCCGCCACCGTCGGTGTCGTCGCGGGCGTCGGCATCAACGCCGCCCACGAACTCGGCCACAAACGTCCCCGGCACGAACGGTGGTTCGCGAAAATCGCGCTCGCCCAGTCCTTCTACGGGCACTTCTACGTCGAGCACAACCACGGGCACCACCTGCGCGTCGCGACCCCCGAGGACCCGGCGTCCGCACGCTACGGCGAGTCGTTCTGGGCGTTCCTGCCGCGGTCGGTGGTCGGGGGCATCCGCTCCTCCTGGGGGTTCGAGAAGACTCGACTGGCCCGGCGTGGTCGACGCACGTGGAGCATCCGCAACGACGTCCTCAACGCCTGGGCGATGAGTGTGGTGCTGTTCGCGGTGCTGATCGCCGCATTCGGGTGGAGCGTCGCACCGTGGCTCGTCGTGCAGGCCGTCCTCGGGGTGACGTTCCTCGAAGCCGCGAACTACCTCGAGCACTACGGTCTGCTGCGTCGCAAGCGGGCCGACGGACGCTACGAGCGCGTCGCGCCGGAACACAGCTGGAACAGCGACCACGTGTGCAGCAACCTCTTCCTGTACCACCTGCAGAGGCACAGCGATCATCACGCAAACCCGTTGCGCCGCTACCAGACCCTGCGATCGATGCCCAACGCGCCACAGCTGCCCGCGGGGTACGCGGTACTGATCCTGCTGGCGTTCGTGCCACCGCTGTGGCGGCGGGTGATGGACCCACTGCTCCTCGAGCACTACGACGGCGACCTGTCGCGCATCAACGTCCACCCCTCGCTGGCCGCGAAGTAGCTGCTCCCCGGTCTGGGAAAAAGGCGGTGCACAGGGGTTTTCGAGGGTGCACACAGGTGGTGGGCGCGCAGTAGGGGTGTGATCGCGGGGACGGGTGTGTGCTCACCCGATCCGCGGCATCCGGACCACGTGACCGAGTGGCGGTTCGGATCTGCGGGCACGGGCGACGGCGCGCATGACCCGGTCGACGATCACCGCGGGTGTCGCAAGCTCGTCCCAGGTCCAGCGCACCACCTGCCAGCCGGCGTCGCGGATCGCGTCCTCCCGTTTCTTCTCCGCCCACAGCACTTCCTCGGAGAGTTCGCCGGCAGGGACGAGTCGGCCGTACTTGATGCGACCGTCGAACTCGCCGACGACTCCGTCGAGCAGAAAGTCGACGCGGCCGAGCCGGACACCCTTCTCGGAGTGCAACGTCGCCTGCAGGTCCGGCAGCGGCAACTGTTCACGGATGAACAGCGCACGGCTGCGGGATTCGCCGACGCTCTCGGCGCGGCCGTCCACAAGATCGAGCACCCGGCGTACCCGGCCCGCGTGTTTTCGGTCGGACGCCAGCGCGGCCGCGATCCCGGCGAGGCTGACGGACCTGCTGTGCACCGCGTGGTCCGCAGCGACGAGGGCCTGCTCGAAACCCAGCGTCGCCGCCAGGTCGACGACGGTGCGCGCCGGCGTCGTCACGCGCAGGTCGTCGACCGTGGTGACGTCCTCCGGTGGCAGCGGGACTGAATGCACGTGACGCCGCGAGGTGCAGCTACCGCCGGAGGTTCGATTCCGCGTCAGGTGCACCCGCGACAGCGCGGTGTTCCACAGGTCGAAACCGTGCACCACGGCGGCCGACTGGTGGCTGAGCACCGCCTCCCGTGACGCCACGTCGAGCACCGCTTCGACGAGGAGACGGTGCCGGGCCTCGGCGTCCAGGTCCAGGAAGACC
The DNA here is from genome assembly GCF_053589375.1 of Rhodococcus sp. NPDC003348. Lineage (NCBI taxonomy): Bacteria > Bacillati > Actinomycetota > Actinomycetes > Mycobacteriales > Nocardiaceae > Rhodococcus > Rhodococcus sp. NPDC003348. The sequence goes on along the minus strand of NZ_JBSFRT010000013.1, from coordinate 1,027 downwards.
GATGCGTGGGTGAACCGGCCGGGGTGCAGTCGGTTCCACACGCCCGTCCGGCACTGTCGCTGAAGCTCGCGGTCCGTCGCGCCGCGTCGCAATGCCTCGGCACGTCGAATGATGTGTTCCCCCATGACCGCATCGTGCCCGACGCCCGCGCTCGGACGAGCCGACGATTCCGCGCCCTGTGGATGAAGGGCGGTGCTGTGGACAACCGATTTCGCTCCGCACCGCGGGCACGCGCCGTGCCGATTCACCCGGTCGGCAGATGGGGTGTGCACAGGGGTTTTCGGCGGTGCGCACGGGTGTTGGGCGTGTAGTTCGTGTGTGGGTGGGGGAAGGGGTTTGTGCACGGGTTTTGCGCTCGCGGTGGCGTCGACTGGCTGGCGCGTGGGGTGTGCACAAAGGTTCTCGGGGGTGCACACGGGTGTTGGGCGTGTAGCAGGGGTGTGGGCGCTGCATCGGGGGTGTGCACAGGGGTGTTGGAGGTGCGGGAGTGCGGGGCGTCGGTTGCAAGGTCGAGCCTGTGCAGCCGCCGTGTGCACAGGGGTGTTGGAGGTGCGGGAGTGCGGGGCGTCGGTTGCAAGGTCGAGCCTGTGCAGCCGCCGTGTGCACAGGGGTTTTCGGGGGTGCACAGGGGTATTCGGCGTGTAGTTCGTGTGTGGGTGCGGGAAGAGGGGTGTGCACAGAGGTTTTGCGAGGGGGCGCGTGGGTTGGCAGCGCCGGTGTGGGGTGACCGGCGGGGAGTGAGGGGTGTGTGGGGCGCGGTGGTGTCGGCCTCGCGTCTGGCGGTGGATGCACACAGGTTTTCGGGGGTGCACACGGGGATTCGGCGTGTAGTTCGTGTGTGGCTGCGGGAAGGGGTGTGTGCACAGAGGTTTTGCGCGGCGGGGGAGGGGACCGGAAGAACGGAACGCGCCCCCACCGGATTCGGTGGGGGGGCGGTCGGTTAATGGCTGCTATCTTCGGCCGGGGGGCGTTTGGCCGGGGGATCGGTATAACCCACGTATGAAAAACAAAAACCCAACCGTATATC
>NZ_JBSFRT010000012.1:0-141496 GCF_053589375.1 Rhodococcus sp. NPDC003348 | reverse complement strand
CCAGGCTGCGGCCGCCCCGCCGCCTGGACCGACGGCCACCATATCCACCACTGGTCCAACGGCGGACCCACGAAACTCTCGAACCTGGTGCTGCTCTGCCGATTCCACCACGGCCTCATCCACAAGGGTGAATGGGAAGTATTCGTCAGCACGGACGATGGCCACCCGTGGTTCGTGCCTCCGCGCTGGATGGACCCGCAGCGAAGACCCGTGCCCGCCCACAACCGAAGAGATCTCATCTTCACCAGCTGAGACTGCAGCGTGCCAATCGAACAGCGGCGCCCAGGACCACAACCTCGACGCTGGGCCCGCATTCCAGGGCGGCTGCGCATCAGCGTGCGTCCCGTCCCAGTCTCGGACACCACATTCGATTGCCAGGTTGCTGACATCACCCGGCCAGGTTCGATCCGTAGAACAGAAGACATGGATATCAACCACTTCCACCACACCATCAACAACGCCTTCCAGATCCCCGGCGGCTTCGGCCCGCAAGCACCGCTGCCCCCACTCCCCCAGCCCCAGCCCCATCCGCAGGCATCGTTCTTCGGCAGCTGACCCACACCCACGACGGCGCCCCCGACCCACACCGGGAAGGGGGCGCCGTCATGTGTATCAAGACCTTGGACAGGGTGGCCGGTGCCGTGCCGCGGGCTACCTCACCACCTCGAACGAGAACGCAAGTGGGACTTCGGCCCGGCCGTACCGACCCACACACCCGCCCAGCCCCAGCCGCAGGAACCGGCACCGTTTTCGGGCCCCGCGAGTGAAGGCCCGCGTTCTCCGCGTGGACGAGCCTCTCCTGCTGGGCACGAATGCCGTTCGTCGACCGTCTACGAGGACTGATCGGCAACGACCACAGACGCGAGTTTCTCTGCCGGAACATGCGTCCGGAGAACGGCATCGATTCTGGGCCAGCGATCCTCCGCGCCGAACTCCTCCCGGATGGACCGGTAGATCTCCCGTGCGGACTCCCAGTCACCGGTGGCGACCCGGTACCGGAACGCCTCGGTTGCAACGCCGTGGCTGATCCGATCCGCGAGGGCGTCGGCCGTGGTGACGGCACCGAGCGCGGGCACCGCAATCTCCAGCGCGGCGGCCAGCGCGGCCCCGATCGGTTCAGCGACCTCGTCGTCTTGGATCTCGTACCACTGCGGAGCCACCGGCACGAGGGAGTCCAGCCGGCACCGGAACTGGCAGTCGACCTCCCGCGGGCGTTCGCTGACGGTGTCGCCGATCGCGGACGCGAACTCTGCGGAGTAGACGCCGCAGTTCACGTAAAAGCGCACCATGCCGCCCGCGTTACCCGAAGAACGTTGCAGCGTCACGACATCGGTCAGATCGCCCCGTACCCGGGTGAAGACGAGCCCCCGTTTCCGGAAGCCGAATCCCTTGAGGAGCGACCGGACGTGATCACGTTCGACACCGGCGAAGCCCATCGATTCACTCACGACCGCCGAACCTACCAGCGGCGGACACACGGGCCGTCGATCTCGAACGTCGCGACACTATCCGGTTCCCCCGTTCGGCTCGATCACCGTCCAGATGTCCCCGATCCACGAGATCTCGACCGGGTATTCGCTGTTCACCCCGACGGCCCAGTAGTCGACGATGCCGTGGTCCGCCGAGTCGAGTTCGACCCAGCCGATGGTGAACTCGCCGCGCAGGGTGCGCTGAACCCGACGGTCGATCGCATCCAGACAGACGCACAGCCCGCGAACGCGCGACTCGATCCAGTCCGCCGAGGGATCCGGGATCGTGACCTCCAGCGCATTCCCGTCGCTCAACGGGATCACGATCAGAAGCTCACCCGAACTCGGTCGCACCTCTCGTGAGGAGTGACTCTCGTAGGCGCGCAACAGCTCTCGAGGCTTGTATGGCGCACGCACGCCATCAGACCGTCGGGACGGACCGAAACGGAACATCGCCCCATTCTGCCGCACGGATCGAGACTCCCAGTCCTTGAAGCAGTTGCCGCCGACTGCCAGGAACCTCTCGCCTTGCCCACACCCGCGGCCCAGACAGCTCGTCAATGATGAATCTCATCAGGGCAAACACGTTCGAAGCGGCGAGCATTCGTCGTCGACCAGGAGGTAAATCCGTGAAGGCACTACTGATCAAGTCGGCCGCCATCGGCGCCCTCGGGCTTGCTGCTGTCGGGATCGGGGCGGGCGTCGCCGGCGCCGACCCCATCCAGGCGGCGGGACAAGGCCAGAACCAGTACCCGGGCCAGAACCCTGCACCCCAGAACCAGGTACCTCAATACCAGCAGAACGAGCAGTTGGAGCAGCACGTTCAGGAGCTGAAGAACCGGTATCCGCAGTTCGCACCGCAGATCCAGCAGTTCCATCAGCAGTTCCCGCAGGCCCAGATCCCGACCGAGATCTTCTTCGGCTCATAGTTGCCCGAACGGTCTGTTGCGGTGGGCGATGTGCACCGCCGGCTGCGGGACCGACCGGGTTGCGTCGGGTAGGTAGGGGACACCGGCCGCACGACACGAAAAAGCGGCCGGATCCATGTGGATCCGGCCGCTTCGATGATCGTCCGGTGTCGGGCCCCGTCGCCTGTCAGGCCTTGTCGCGCAACCAGCCGGCGAGCCAGGCCGTCGGGGTGTTCCCCGCGGCGTCGACGCTGTAGCCCTGGTAGTTCTGGTGCGCGCCCGAGCCGTAGAACTTCGCCATCTGGCCGGCCCGCTGCAGGTTGGCCTCGTCGGTCAGCTGGTTCTGCAGCGCCGGGATGCCACCGGCCCCGGCCAGGTCACCCAGGATCACGCCGGCTTCCGGAGCGTAGTCCGGCGAGTCCGACGATCCCGGGTCGGAGTTCGTCGCCGCGAAGCCGGCCATTCGCGTCACGAAGTCGTCGGGTTCGGTGGAGCAGTAGAGGTCACCCGGCGCGCAGAAGGTCACGGTCCGGTCGCTCAGCCAGCCGAACCCGCCGGGACGCGGTCCGCCGGCGCCGCTGCCCGGCACCCACGGTCCGATCAGGACGTCGGTCGGCGACCGCTTCGGGTCGGACAGCAGCCCGACGGCCGCCACCTTCTCCGGACGGATCGAGCTGAGCCCGGTGCCGATCTCGTTGGCGAGTTCACCTGCCGCGTCGGCGCCCTGGCTGTAGCCGATGATCCCGAAGCGGGTGTTGCCGCAGCGGGACTGCATCGCCTCGAGCATGCCGCGGGCATTGTTGGTGGCCTGTTGCCGGGAGGCGCCGTACACCTCGCCCTCCCACGGGAACGCCGTCGCGACGTAGCGCACGTAGTCGGTTTGGATGTCGGCTCCCCGCAGGCGGTCGGTGACGTCCGCGAGCATGCCGCCGCCGCTGTTCTTGTCCGGCGTGACACCGGTCTCCCAGGTGCCCGGGACCGCGACCACATACAGGTCGGGGCACGCCGGATCCGCCTGCGCTGCACCGGCACCGACCAGCAATCCCGCACTCGCAGCGACGGTTGCCGACGCCATCGCCACGAACTTCCTCAGCCCCATACTCCCGACCCCCTAGTTCCTGCCACTCCCGAAACGACGCGGCGATCGTCGCATCGGGATGTGTCGAAAAGATGCACAAGCGGTAAAGAAACGTTACCCCGCGGCGACGTCCGGTAGCGAGGTGAAGCACCAGAAATACCACGATCGACCGACGGTGAACGACCCGGCGGCCCGGCCGCCGCGGCCCGGGGCAGAATCGGGGCATGGTCGACTCCTCGGTACTGCTCACCATCGGATCCGTGTGTATCGGATTCGTGCTGTTCGTAACCGCCGCCAGCGGTGCCCGCGGCGGCTGGAACCGGGCCCTGGTGATCGGCCTGTTCGTCGTGGCGGTGATCTTCCTGACCGTGATTCCACTGAGCGTCGCGCTCAGCGCCGGCGTGTAGGACGACCGTGGCCACCCGGGCGCGGTGCCCGGGTGGCCACGTGAATCGCGAAGGCTCGGCCGGCTACTGCGAGGAGCCGAAGCCCCCGAACAGGCCGTCGAGGCTGCCGGTTCCGCCGCCCCCGTCGGTGTCACCGGGGACGGTCAGCGTCTGCGGCTCGGAGTCCGAGTCGATGAAACCGACCGCACCGACGAACTCCGCGGTGACGCTGAACGTGCCGGCACTAGCGAACGTCGTGGGCAGCGTCGCAACCCCGTTCACCACATCGACCGGTGCACCGAGCGGCGTGTTACCGAGCTTGAACTGCACCTTGCCCTTGGCATTCGCCGGATCGACCGTCGCCGTCAGGGTGACCGGCTGCCCCTTCGCGACGGTGCCGACCGCCGCGAGAGTGGTGGTCGTCTGGACATCCGCGGGCGGGGCCACGGTGACACTGACCGGGAAGGCGGGCGCGACCGACGGTGCGATCCCCTCGGCACCGGAGTACCGGGCGACCACGCTGTGGGTGCCGGTGCCGGTGAACTTGTAGGGCGCGACCGCGACACCGTCGGTGCCGACCGTGCCGGTCACCTTGTCACCACCGTTGATCGTGAACTCGACCGTGCCGCCCTGGACCGCGGGCGTGACCTGCGCGTGCAGGTTGACGTCCTGGTCGACGTAGGCCTTGTCGGGCGCGGTCATCGCGACGCTGGTGGCGATGTCGTCGGTGCTGACATTGATCGTCTTCGGGGCGGAGGTCGATCCTTCGAAGCCCTGCGCACCGGAGTACACAGCGGTGACGGTGAAGTCGCCGTCGGTGTCGAAGGTGTGCGTCGTGCTGGCCGCGCCGCCGACGACGTCCACGGGACCGCCGATCGCCGTACCGTTGACCGAGAACTGGACCGTGCCACCGTTCGCGGCCGGGTTGACGTTGGCGGTCAGGGTGACCGAGTCGCCGTTCTTGACGGCGCCCGGTGCCACCACCGTGGTGGTCGTCTGCTTGTCCGCCTCCACGATGCTCGTGCTGGCCAGCGGGCCGGCCCCGGAGTTGAGCGGCGCCGTCGAGGAGTCCCGCGGACTGCACTGGGTCGGCGCCCACGCGGTGATCAGGAGCGTCGCCTCCGGCAGGAACGTCAGGTAGTTCTTGTCGTTGCCGTAGAGCCCGGCGTCGCCTGCGGAACGGAGCTTGACGTCCACCGTGCCCGAGGCGCCTGCCTTCAGCCGGACCTTCACCTGGGGCAGCTGGAACACGGTGTTCGCGCCGGACTGTGCCAGGGCGACGATGCCACCTCGGGAGCTCTTGCTCGCGGTGGGGCTGTTGCCGATGACCTGGTTGTTGCCGGACAGTCGGAGGATCGTGCCGTTCGCATCGACGACGCCGTTCTCGTTGACCCGCAGCAGGTTCGGGGCGACACCGCTGAGTCCGGAGCTGGTGCCCGGAACGATCTCGCTGCCGATGACCTGGGCGTTCTGCGGCACCTCCATGTCGACCTTGACCCGGGACACGCTCTGCAGCGCCGAGCCCGAGTTCGAGTTCGGAATGGTCAGCGGCGGAGCCGTGACCACGACGTCGTACTCCTCGCCCGCGTTCACGGACGCCGGTGCGTCGACGACGATCGAGGCTTCCTGCGTCTGACTCTGCGGACCCGCGACCGCGGACGGGGTCGCCAGACAGGTGTTGTTGAAGGTGACCGTATTGGGGGCGGCCTGGGCGGGTACCCCGGCGAGAATGGTGACGCCGGCGAGGGCGCCGACCCCCAGGGGTGTGACCATCCCGCGAATTCTCTTCTTTTGCACGAGTTCTCCTACGGATGAATGAGGGCAACTGGTGAGTCGGCCGGGGCCCGGGGTCCGATCACCCGGGCCCCGGCCGAAGTCTCAGGAGCTGAAGAGGTCGGTCAGCGAACCGAAGTCGGCGCTACCCGTTCCACCGCCACCAGGGGTGCCCGCGGCGGACACGGTGAGCACGGTCGGACCGGACACCGAGTCCTTGAACCCGCTGCCGCCGACGAAGTTGGCGGTGACCGCGTAGGTCCCCTCCGCGTCGAAGGTGTGGGTCAGCGTCGCGACGCCGTTCACCACGGCGACCGGGGCGCCGATCTCGGTGGTGCCGGCCTTGAACTGCACGGTGCCGTCGGCGTTGGCCGGGTCGACCGTGGCGGTGAGGGTCACCGTCTGCCCGACGGCCGCGTTGCCGGAGACGGCGAGCGCGGTGGACGTCGCCGCACGGGTGTCCGGGTTGCTCACGGTGACGGTGAACGCGGCCGAGGTCGACGGGGTGAATCCGGCGGTGCCGGTGAACTCGGCGACCACGTTCGCGCTGCCCGCGGCAGCGAAGGTGTGCGGCAGGACCGCGACGCCGTCACCGGTGCCGACCGGTGCGGTGCCGACCGGGGTGCCGTCGACCTTGAAGGTCACGTCGCCGCCGCTGGGGATCGGGAAGACGGTCGCGGACAGGTTCACCGGAGTGCCCACCACGGCGGTGACGGGCTCGAGCACGGTGGTCGTGGTACCGAAGTCGGCGTCGGAAACGGTCAACTGCGAGGCGCTGGAGACGGAGTCGAGGTAGCCACCGGTGCCGGTGAAGACGGCGGTGATGTCATGGCTGCCGGCCTCGGGGAAGGAGCGGGTCAGGCTGGCCTGACCGTTGACGACGTCCACGGGGGCACCGAGATTCGCGGTGCCGTCCTTGAACTGCACGGTGCCGGTGGCCCCGGCCGGACCGACGTTCGCGGTCAGGGTGACGTCCTCACCCACGGTCGCCGAGGCGGGCGCGGTCAGCGTTGTGGTGGTGTCCGCGGAGACGTCGACGGTCTGCGCGGCCGACACCGAGTCGTGGAATCCGGCACCGGCCGTGAAGGCGGCGGTCACCGAGTGCGCACCGACGGTGTCGAAGGTGTGCGAGAGGACGGCGTTGCCACCCGAGACGGCCACCGGGGCGCCGATGTTGTTGTTCCCGTCCTTGAACTGGACGGTGCCGACCGCGTTCGCGGGGCCGACGTTGGCGGTCAGAGTGACCGCCTCACCGGTCTTCGCGGTGGTCGGGGCCTGCAGTGTGGTGCTGGTGTTCACGTTGGGGTCGACGACGCGCACCCATGCGCCGGCCGTGCTGCTGCCCTGCTGGGTTTGGAACGTGTAGACGTCGAACACGAAACCGGCTTGGTAGTCGCCGAATACCTGTGTCGTGGGGATCTTGTAGGTGACATCGAAGTTCACGGCGTTCTTGTAGCCCTTGGTGCCGAGGATCGGCACGGAGTCGCAGCCGCTCCCGGTGCACACCGCCTTGACGCCCGCCGCACCCTCGTCGGTGACGGTCGACAGCCGGCTGATCGTGTTCGACAGGTACGTGAAGCCGGCGGGCTGAATCTGCCGGATCGCGGTCATGTACCGGTCGACACTGCTGTTCTTCCAGATCTTCGCGCTGAAGGTCACGGTGTCACCGGGATGGACGACGTTGACGCCCGACTGGGCGGGGTCGACCGTCGCACCGTTCACGGCGGACAGGCTCAGGTTCCATCGGAGGTTGTCGGCCGTCTTGTCTCCCGACGAAGCGGGCGGCGGCGGCGTCTCGTCGGCGGCGGCCACGCCGCCTGTGACGCCGAGCGCGAGCCCGGCTGCGGTGAGTGCCGCGATAGTGGGTGTCGCCAGGCGACGGGGCAGGGAAAACCGCACTGCTACCTCCTCGGCGGACCAACCCGGGAGGCGGCCCACATGTGTGATTACGGTCACATCTCAGCACGGGAGCGTAGCGGTTACGAGTAGATCACGGCAGGCGTTTGCTGAACATTCGTCCAAACCATCTGGACTTTCGTCCAATTGAATGACAGTGACGTCCGGGCCTTGGACAAAGCAAAACCCGCCGCCCCGGAGAAACCGGGACGGCGGGTTGCTGGAGCGATGCCGGGCGACGCTGACCGGCGGTATTCCTACCGCTGCGGTGCGGCGGTGGGCTTGATGGGCGACGGCAGGAAGGTCTGCCCGCCCTCGAGGTAGGCGTCGACGGCGGCCGCGCACGAGCGGCCCTCCGCGATGGCCCACACGATCAGGGACTGGCCGCGACCCATGTCACCGGCCACGTACACGCCCGGGACGTTGGTGGCCCACTCGTCCGACCGGGCGACGTTGCCACGGTCGGTGAGGTCGACACCGAGGTCGGTGAGCAGACCCGGCTTCTCCGGACCGACGAAGCCCATGGCGAGCAGCACCAGGTCGGCCTCGAGCTCGAAGTCCGAGCCCTCCACCTTCTGGAAGCGGCCGTCCACCATCTGAACCTCGTGGGCCTTGAGGGCGGTGACCTTGCCGTTCTCGCCGACGAACTGCTCGGTGTTCACGGAGAACACCCGCTCGCCGCCCTCCTCGTGCGCCGACGACACCCGGTACATGAGCGGGTAGGTCGGCCACGGGGTGGAGTCCGCGCGGGCCTCCGGCGGCCGCGGCATGATCTCGAACTGGTGCACGATCTCCGCGCCCTGCCGCAGCGAAGTGCCCAGGCAGTCGGCGCCGGTGTCGCCGCCACCGATGATGACGACCTTCTTGCCCTCGGCCGTGATCGTCGGGGCGTCGAGATCACCCAGCTGCACCCGGTTCGCGATCGGCAGGAACTCCATCGCCTGGTGGATGCCGTCCAGCTCGCGGCCGGGGACCGGCAGGTCGCGCGCCTCGGTGGCGCCGCCGGCCAGCACGACAGCATCGAACTGGGCCTTGAGCTCCTCGGCGGTGATGTCGACACCGACGTTGACGCCGGTGCGGAAGACGGTGCCCTCGGACTCCATCTGCACCAGGCGACGGTCGATGTGCCGCTTCTCCATCTTGAACTCGGGGATGCCGTAGCGCAGCAGGCCGCCGATGCGGTCGGCACGCTCGAACACCGTCACCGTGTGACCGGCCCGGGTCAGCTGCTGCGCGGCGGCCAGGCCGGCCGGGCCGGAGCCGACCACGGCGACCTTCTTGCCGGTCAGGCTGGAGGTGCGGATCGGCTTGACCCAGCCCTCGTCGAAGGCGCGGTCGATGATCTCGACCTCGACCTGCTTGATGGTGACCGGATCCTGGTTGATGCCCAGGACACAGGACGCCTCGCACGGGGCCGGGCACAGCCGCCCGGTGAACTCCGGGAAGTTGTTCGTCGCGTGCAGCCGGTCGAACGCCTCGCGCCACCGATCCTTGTAGATCAGGTCGTTCCACTCGGGAATCAGGTTCCCCAACGGGCAACCGTTGTGGCAGAAGGGGATACCGCAGTCCATGCAGCGGCTGGCCTGGGTGCGGAGGGTCTTCGAGTCGAAGTCCTCGTACACCTCCTTCCAGTCCATCAGGCGCAGCGGCACCGGCCGCCGGACCGGGGTCTCGCGGGAGGTGTGCTTGAGGAAGCCATTCGGATCAGCCACGAGCTGCCTCCATGATCGCTTCGTCCACGTTCGTTCCGTTCTTCTTCGCGGTGTCGATCGCCACGAGCACCTTCTTGTAGTCGCGCGGCATCACCTTCGCGAAGTGATTGACCTGCTGCGACCAGTCCGCGAGGATGCGCGCGGCAACCTCCGAACCGGTCTCGTCCCGGTGCCGTTCCACGACACCCTTGAGCCAGGCGAAGTCCTCGTGCTCGAGGTCCTCGAGATCCACCAGCTCGGTGTTGAGGTTCGCCTCGAAGGACTTGTCGGCGTTGTAGACGAACGCCACGCCGCCGGACATGCCCGCACCGAAGTTGCGCCCCGTCTTGCCCAGGATCACCACCCGGCCACCGGTCATGTACTCGCAGGCGTGGTCGCCGACACCCTCGACGACCGCGGTCGCGCCGGAGTTGCGCACCGCGAAACGCTCACCCGCGACGCCGCGGAGGAACGCCTCGCCGCCGGTGGCGCCGAAGAGGATCACGTTGCCGGCGATGATGTTGTCCTCGGCGACGAACCCGTCCGCCGTCTGCAGCGGCGGACGCACCACGATGCGACCACCCGACAGGCCCTTGCCGACGAAGTCGTTGCCGTCGCCGTTGAGCCGCAGCGTCATGCCCTTCGGCACGAACGCGCCGAAGCTGTTGCCCGCCGACCCGGTGAAGGTGATGTCGATCGTGTTGTCCGGCAGTCCTTCTGCGCCGTACGCCTTGGTCACCTCGTGGCCGAGCATGGTGCCGACCGTGCGGTTGACGTTGGTGATCTTCGACTCGATCTGCACCGCGGTGCCGCCGTCCAGCGCGGGCCGGGCCTGCACGATCAGCTCCTGGTCCAGCGCCTTGTCGAGCGCGTGGTCCTGGGTGCCGGTGCAGTACAGGTCCTGGTCCGGGAAGGCGGTCTCGGGCTGCGCCAGGATCGGCGACAGGTCCAGCTTGGACGCCTTCCAGGTCTCGACCGCCGCGGTGGTGTCGAGCACGTCGACCTGACCGACCGCCTCTTCGAGGGTGCGGAAGCCCAGCTCGGCGAGCAGCTCGCGCACCTCCTCGGCGATGAACAGGAAGAAGTTCTCCACGAACTCCGGCTTGCCGGTGAACCGGCTGCGCAGCAACGGGTTCTGCGTAGCGACACCGACGGGGCAGGTGTCGAGGTGGCACACGCGCATCATGATGCAGCCGGAAACCACCAGCGGCGCGGTGGCGAAACCGAACTCCTCGCCGCCGAGCAGCGTCGCGATCATCACGTCGCGGCCGGTCTTCATCTGACCGTCGACCTGGACCACGATCCGGTCGCGCAGACCGTTGAGCAGCAGGGTCTGCTGGGTCTCGGCGAGGCCGAGCTCCCACGGGGCGCCTGCGTGCTTGAGCGAGGTCAGCGGGGAGGCGCCGGTGCCGCCGTCGTGACCGGAGATGAGCACCACGTCGGCGTGTGCCTTGGACACACCCGCGGCGACGGTGCCGACGCCGACCTCGGAGACCAGCTTCACGTGGATGCGGGCCTGCGGGTTGGCGTTCTTCAGGTCGTGGATCAGCTGCGCGAGATCCTCGATCGAGTAGATGTCGTGGTGCGGCGGCGGAGAGATCAGGCCGACGCCCGGCGTCGAGCCGCGCACCTCGGCGACCCACGGGTACACCTTGTGCGGCGGCAGCTGGCCGCCCTCACCCGGCTTGGCACCCTGCGCCATCTTGATCTGGATGTCGGTGCAGTTGGTCAGGTAGTGCGAGGTGACACCGAAGCGACCGGACGCGACCTGCTTGATCGCGGACCGGCGCCAGTCGCCGTTCTCCTCGACCTCGAAACGCCGCGGATCCTCGCCGCCCTCACCCGAGTTCGACCGTGCACCAAGGCGGTTCATCGCGATGGCCAGGGTCTCGTGGGCCTCGGCCGAGATGGAGCCGTAGCTCATCGCGCCGGTCGAGAACCGCTTGACGATCTCGCTGGCCGGCTCGACCTCGTCGATCGAGATCGGTTCGCGCAGACCGGACTTGAACTTGAACAGGCCGCGCAGGGACGCCAGTCGCTCGGACTGGTCGTCGACCATCTTGGTGTACTCCTTGAAGATCGAGTACTGGCCGGTGCGGGTGGCGTGCTGCAGCTTGAACACCGTGTCCGGGTTGAACAGGTGGTACTCGCCCTCACGACGCCACTGGTACTCGCCGCCGACCTCGAGCTCGCGGTGCGCGCGCTCCTCCTTGCGGGGCAGGTACGCGTTCTGGTGACGGACCTTGACGTCGGCCGCGATCTCGTCGAGACCGATGCCGCCGAGCTGCGAGTTCAGGCCGGTGAAGTACTCGTCGACGAGCTCCTGCCCGAGGCCGATGACCTGGAACAGCTGCGCGCCGGTGTACGAGGCGAGGGTGGAGATGCCCATCTTGGACATCACCTTGAGCACGCCCTTGCCCGCGGCCTTGATGTAGTTCGCGACGCCCTTGTCGTAGGTGACGTCGGTGAGCGCGCCGCTCTCGATCATGTCCTCGATCGACTCGAAGGCCATGTACGGGTTGACGGCGGCGGCACCGAAACCGATCAGGGTGGCCATGTGGTGCACCTCGCGGGCGTCACCGGCCTCCACGATCAGACCGACCTTGGTCCGGGACCGCTCGCGCACCAGGTGGTGGTGCACCGCCGAGGTCAGCAGCAGCGACGGGATGGGCGCGAACGTCTCGTTCGAGTTGCGGTCGGTGAGCACGATGATGCGCGCGCCGCCCGCGATGGCCTCGGAGACCTGGAAGCGGATGCTGTCGAGCGCGGCACGCAGGCCTGCGCCGCCGTCCGCGACCCGGTACAGGCCGGGAATGACCACCGAGCGGAAGCCGGGGAACTTGCCGTCGTCGTTGACGTGCACCAGCTTCGACAGGTCGTCGTTGTGCAGGATCGGCGACGGCAGGCTCAGGAGCTTGCAGGAGTCCGGTCCCGGGTTGAGCAGGTCGCCCTCGGGCCCGAGGCTGCCGCCGATGCTGGTGACGACCTCCTCGCGGATGGCGTCCAGCGGCGGGTTGGTGACCTGCGCGAACAGCTGCTGGAAGTAGTCGAACAGCAGCCGCGACCGCGAGGACAGCACCGCGATCGGGGTGTCGGTGCCCATCGAGCCGAGCGCCTCGCCACCGGTCTTCGCCATCGGCGCGAGGAGGATGTTCAGCTCCTCGGTGCTGTACCCGAACACCTGCTGACGGATCAGCACGCGCTCGTGGTTCATGTGCAGGACCTCACGCTCGGGCAGGTCCTCCATGTGGACCATGCCGGCGTCGAGCCACTCCTGGTACGGGTGCGCGGCGGCCAGCTCCGACTTGATCTCGTCGTCGGAGACGATGCGGCCCTGCGCGGTGTCCACGAGGAACATGCGGCCCGGCTGCAGGCGGGTCTTGACGACCACCTTCTCCGGGTCGATGTCGAGAACGCCGACCTCGGACGCCATCACGACGAGGCCGTCCTCGGTGACCCAGATGCGGCTGGGGCGCAGGCCGTTCCGGTCCAGCACGGCGCCGACGACGGTGCCGTCGGTGAAGCACACCGACGCCGGGCCGTCCCACGGCTCCATCAGCGCGGAGTGGTACTCGTAGAACGCGCGGCGGGCCGGGTCCATCGACTCGTGCCGCTCCCACGCCTCCGGGATCATCATCAGCACGGCGTGCGGCAGGCTGCGGCCGGCGAGGTGCAGCATCTCGAGCACCTCGTCGAAACGTGCGGTGTCGGACGCACCCGGGGTGCAGATCGGGAAGATCTTCTCGAGCGCACCCTCGCCGAACACGTCGGACTCGATGAGCGCCTCACGGGCCCGCATCCAGTTCTCGTTGCCGGTGACGGTGTTGATCTCGCCGTTGTGCGCGACGCGGCGGAACGGGTGCGCCAGCGGCCACGACGGGAAGGTGTTGGTGGAGAAGCGCGAGTGGACCAGGCCCAGCGAGGACTCCATCCGCTCGTCCTGCAGGTCGAGGTAGAAGCTCTTGAGCTGCGGCGTGGTCAGCATGCCCTTGTAGACGAACGTCTGCCCGGACAGGCTGGGGAAGTACACCGACTCGCGGCCGGTGGCACCCTCGCCGGAGCCGCCGTCGCCGAGTTCGTGCTCGACGCGCTTGCGGACCACGTAGGCCTTGCGCTCGAGGTCCATGCCGGTGATCGAGGCGTCGGGTCCGGCCAGGAACAGCTGCCGGAAGGTCGGCATCGCGTCACGGGCCATCGCACCGAGCGAGGATGCGTCGGTGGGGACCTCACGCCAGCCGAGAACCGTCAGGCCCTCCTCCACGGCGATCCGCTCGACAGCGGTGGCGGCCTCGTCGGCGGCCTCGTTGCCCTGCGGGAGGAAGCCGATGCCGGTCGCGTAGGCGCCCTCGGCGGGCAGCTCGAAGTCGACGACCGCGCGCAGGAACGAGTCCGGGACCTGCAACAGGATGCCGGCGCCGTCGCCGCTGTTCGGTTCCGCACCGGCAGCGCCGCGGTGCTCGAGGTTCACCAGCGCGGTGATGGCCTTGTCGACGATGTCGCGGCTGCGACGACCGTGCATGTCGACGACGAACGCGACACCACACGCGTCGTGCTCGTTCGCGGGGTCATAGAGGCCCTGGGGTCCGTGAGACCTGTGGCCTGGAAATTGCTTCATACCTAGCCTTCGTGTGCGTGAAAGTGCACAGACGACCAGCAACGCTGATGGCCATCACGTGGCAGAACGAGCGCCGACACAGCGTCGGATCGGCGCGCCCACTCGCCTCGCCGCGGTCGATCGCACGGGGTGTTACCCGTCCGTCACCGGCTCAGCCGAGTGGCCCTCTGGACTGTTGTGTGTCCAGCATGTTCCGAAAACGATAATTCAGAACCCATGGGCAGTGCCAACCAAGGGTAGCCTTTTATAGCGTTGACGTGGGGCTATCCCGAAGTTCTTCCGGTCACATCCGGCCCGATCCGGACCCGAAGACCGCGCCGAGGACCGTAACAATTCCCGCCCGCGGGTCGAATTGCACTTCTTCCGACACCGACTCGTGCCCGGTCAATCTGTGCAGGATCACACCGTCCAGGTAGTCGGTGAGGATCACGGCGTGCCTCCCCGGGTCGGGGGCGCCGAGCATGGCCAGCATGGTGGTCCCCCACTCGACGAGTTCGGCGCGGCCACGGCCGATCGGTTCGGCCACCGCGGGATCGGTCATGGCGGCCGCGAACAGCGCGAACCGGGCGGCCGTGCGCAGCCGGTCGCGGCCGGTGGCCAGCAGCACGTATCCGGTCAGCCCGTCGGCGAGTTCGGTCACCGTCGCGGGCAGGCGGGCCGATCCGAGCGCCGCCCAGTCCTCGCGGTCCCGCTCGACCAGACGCGCGACGACCGCGCCGACCAGGGCGTCCCGGGTCCGGAAGTAGTTCGAGGTCGACCCCTGCGGGAGCCCCGCCGCCGCATCCACGCCCCGGTGGGTCAGGCCCCGGAGGCCGCGGGCGCCGAGGAGGTCGATCGCCGCGTCCAGTGCCTGATCACGGTTGCCTGCCATACCCGAACACTACAGCGGTAGTGGGATTCACTACATCGGTAGTGTCGGGCACTACATCCGTAGTAACGTGGTTCTCATGCGAGGAACGGCGACGATCGTCGGCGGAGGCATCGGCGGCCTCACCGCGGCGAACCACCTGATTCGGGCCGGCTGGGAGGTACGCGTGCTGGAGCGATCCGATTCGCTCCCCTCCAGCGGCACCGCCCTCGGCATGTGGCCGCGGGCGCAGCACGCCCTCGACACCCTCGGTCTCGGCGACCGCATTCGCGCACTCGGCGTCGCGCAGACCTCCGGCGCGATCCTGCGCCCCGACGGATCCACCATCGCGCGACTGCGCGTCCCGGGCGGCGCGACCGTGCTGGTGTCGCGGCCGGCACTGCTGCGCACCCTCGCCGAACCGCTCCGCGCGGGCGTGCTCGAGCTTTCGACGACCGTCGACGGCATCCCCGCGGACACCGACGTCGTGATCGGCGCCGACGGGATCGGCAGCCGCACCCGGGACGCGCTGTTCGGCCCGCGCTACCGGGCCCGACCGCTGGGAATGAGCGCGTGGCGCGGGTGGGCGCCCGGCGAGGCCACGACAACCACCGAGACCTGGGACGCCGGCGCACTGTTCGGCATCACCCCGCGCGACGGCGGCCTGACCAACTTCTTCGCCGCGGTGCGCGTCGAACCCGGCTCACCCGACGGCGGAATCGCGTTCCTGCGCAACCGATTCGACGGCTGGCACGCCGCGGTCCGAGACGTGCTCGACCGGCTCGACCAATCCGCCCTGCTGCACCACGACCTGTACGAGTCCCCCGCCCTGCCGTCCTACGTGCGCGGCAACGTCGCACTGATCGGCGACGCGGCCCACGCGATGGCGCCCAACCTGGGACGCGGCGCCTGCGAGGCGATCGTCGACGCCGTCACCCTCGGCCGGGCCCTGACCGAGAGTCCCGACGTGCCCACCGCGCTGCGCCGCTACGACCGGGCCCGCCGTCGCCGGACGCGGGTGCTGGTGCGCGGATCGCGGGCGATGGGCAGGCTGGCGACGGCCGACTCGGGGCGGCGGATGCGGGACGCGGTCCTCGGAGCGGCCACGGGAACCCGGATGAAAAGGTCCGGAAACGACTACTGACCGCAGCGATTCGAGATCAGCTGCGGCCAGCGCTGACGTAACCATAGCGTGACCGGATCGTGACTTCGCCACATTGTGTCGAAGGTCACCGAGGACGCCCTTACCTCCCACCGATCCCCACTCGCCGGGGAGCCCGGGGCCGAGGCACGAACTCGTAGGCTGGAAGGGGTGCGGCCTGCGGAGATCCCGACGACCGCAATGAGCGAAAGGGCAATCGTGCAGGCGAAACCATGCCGCGAATCACGAGTCGTCAAGACCAGCAGGGTCTTTCCCAACGACGTGAACGATCACAACACGCTGTTCGGCGGAAGACTGATGAGCGACATCGACATGACCGCGTCGATCTCCGCGACCCGCCACAGCCGCGCATCCGTCGTGACCGCGTCGACGGACTCTGTGGCGTTCCTCGCACCCGTCCGGCCCTCGGACTCGGTGTGCCTCGAGTCGTACGTCACCTGGACCGGGCGCAGCTCCATGGAGGTGTTCGTGAAGGTGACCGCGGAGGATCTGCGCAGCGGCGACCGCCGTATCGCCGCCACCGCGTTCCTCACCTTCGTGGCAATCGACGACGCCGGATTGCCCACCCAGGTCCCCGAGGTGGTCCCGGAGTCCGACGAGGAACGCAAACTCAACGAGACCGGCGACGTGCGGGCACAGCACCGGCGCGCCCACCGCCAGCAGAGTCAGGAGATGGCCGCGTACCTCAGCACCAGCAGGCCGTGGTGAGGTACGCCGACTCGGCCTGACGTTCGAACACGCCCTCCAGCAGGCGAACACGCGACGACGCGGACCTGTGGCACTCGGGACCGTCGCGTGATCATTGCAGCTGCTCCAACACCCACTCGGCCGTCTGCGGGCTCGACCGCAGGCTCGAGTGGTCCACCGCCGGCGCCTCGGGGTAGACCTGTTCGAACAGCGTGTTCGTCACACCGGGTTCGGTGATGAACGAGCACGTCGGGGCGGGCGTGGCGATCTCGTCGCGCTCGGTGGCCATGACGGAGTAGTCGACGCCCGGTTGCGTGAGGGGTCCGTCGACGAACACCTTCGTGTACACCTCCGAGCCGGGCGCCAGTTGGAGGGCGACCGCCAGGTCCGGCGAGACGTGCCCGAGCAGCGGCGGCAGGAACGGCAGTGCCCGCACCACCTGCACTGGCGTGACGGGCGGATCGTCGATGCCGTATGCCGCGACGAAGCCCGCGCCGTCGCAGTCCCGGCCCTCCGGCGCCAGGAAGACAGCATGCGCCACGTTCCGCGCACCGCCGAGCACCTTCAGGTAGTAGTTCGAGACGACCGTGCCCGCCGAGTGCGCGACGAGATCGACCGCGTCGGCACCCGTGGCGGCCTGTACCGACGCGATGAACTCCGCGAGCTGGGCGGCCTCGTCGGGGATGTTGCCCGCCCATCGTCGGCCGTCCACCACACCGCCCTGGAACAGCAGGGTGCACGCACCCGATCCGCGCAGCGCCGAGGTCATCGTCGCCCACTGGTCCGCGGTCTCGGACGTGCCTCCGTCGGCGCCGGGCAGCACGATCACCGGGCGTGGATGTTCGGCGGTGGGGCGGCAGTCGATCGGAGGAGGCACCGCCTCACCCGGGGGTGGCACGACCGGGTCGACCGATCCGGTGGCGGGCGCCGCCTGCGCGGCCGCCCCCGTGGTCACGGCCAGCCCGATGATCAACGCCCCGAGTACGCCCGCGCGTCCGCCCATGTCCCCTGCCTCCCTGTCCCCTTCGGCCGGTTACCGACCGGATGTCGGGTCGTGTCCGGGCGCCATGCGTGCCCGCAGGAGGCCGACTCCGTCGCCCTCCAACTCGTCGAGCACCGACGCCCTGCCGACCATCGCCAGTGCCAGTACCTCCGACTTCCCACGGACCTCGGGCCCGCTGCCGCTCGCCCACGCGAGGTCGGTCGCGGCGAACCGCAGGCCGCGGGTGAACCGGCGGGGCCGGGCGAACGGATCGGGTCGATCGAGGACCAGGCGCAGCCGCTCCGGGTCGATCGTTCGCGGGAGTCCGAGCGGGCGCCGGATGTCCTGCTGGTGCACGACGTGATCGGCGAGGGTCAGGCGCGGCGCGTACCGGGCGAACCAACTCGAAGCCGCCGAATCCGCAAGCTGCTCGACAAGGGCATCGGTCGCCACGTCGCCGTGGGTGACGACGTAGGACTCGTTGACGCGATCGGCCGATCGATTACGCAGTGCCGCAAGGAAATAGCGAGGCATGGTGACCGAGTCCATCGACAGGTGCGTGGCAACGTCACGCACCGACCACCGTCCGCACAGCGACTGCGTCGACCACTGGTCGGGACCGAGCGTCCGCAACAACGCGACCAGTTCGTCCCGTTCGGCCCGGATGTGCCCCCTCACGTCCATGCCGTTCCGATCCACCGCATCCACCCCCGTTGTCGCAATCTCCCCTGAGGGCCGAGTTTTCCACAGACCGATGCTCGTCGGCACCCGGAACACGGCAGTGCGAAGGCCCGGCGAAAGCGCAGTCGCCTCGACGAGGACGAACACCATCCCCCATTCTGGTAGTCGTTGACCACCACCACGGAGCCGCAGTGACGAGCAAGACGACACCCGATGCGTTGACGGCGCTCGACGTCGTCGACCTCGGCGCGCACCCGGACTGGCCGCTGCACCTGCGCCGGCCGGTGCCGATCGAGTGGGCGGGCCGCACCTGGCCGACCCCCGAGCACGCGTTCGCCGCCTCCCACACCACGTCGACGATCGCCTGGGACCGCATCGCCGACCCCGACACCAGCAGCGCGGCCGCGCACCGCATCGGCACCGGCGCCGTCCGCCGCGACGACTGGCCGACCGCCCGGTTCACGGTGCTCCGCGAGATCGTCGCCGCCATGACCGACGACCTGGTCGTCGCGGCGGCCCTCGCGGCGACCGGTGACGCACTGCTCGTCGCCGCCGGACCCGACAAGCTGTGGGGCCGAAACCGCGACCGGGGCTACAAGACTCCGATCGGCCGAAATGAGCTCGGCCGCACCTGGATGCGGCAACGCGCCGTCGCCCGGGGCGATGCCACGGACCGTTGGGTCCGCGCCGCGGTGACCGGACACCGCGACCACCTGCTGCGGGAGCCCGGCACGGCCGAGTGGGTGCAGGGCGAAATGGCCCGTCTGGCAGGCAAACTCGCCGCCGACCATGGCACGCAGATCGCGATCAGCGGCTTCGCAACCGGCGCGGACCTGTGGTGGGCCGACGCCGCCACCGACGCCGGCCTGTCACTGTGGGCGTACCAGCCCCACCCGGAGCAGACCGTCGGCCGGCCACCCGAGCAGGTCGCCGAACATCAACGGCTGCTGGCGATCGCGAGGCGCCGGGTGATGGTGGGCGGCCGACCGGACAAGCAGGTCTTCCGCGCACACAACGCGCTGATGCTCTCCGACGCGGACGTGGTCATCGCCGTGCGAGATCCGCGCATCCCCGGCGGAGGCACCGTCGCCGCGCTGCGCGAGCTCGCGGCACGGCGGCCCGTGATCACGATCGACGTCACCACCCGGGTCACGACGATCGCCCGCGCCGACCCGCTGTTCGCCTGACCCGCTCGGCGTCGCGGGCAGTCCGGTGGCGAAATCCATCCATCACCAGTGCCTCTCGTCGATCGGTCGGGGCTCGGGTCAGGAGCCGCCGAGCGGAGTGGTCAACTCGATGTCCCCCTTCGTGCACTGCGTTCCGTACCCCACCTCGCGTGACCGCGCGGCCGTCGGGCTCGCACAGGTCCAGCCGTCGAACTCGCGGATGTTCGCATTGCCGTAGTCCCCGGGCGGAAGCCCGCGATAGGTGTCGAGCACGTCCAGTGCATCGGCGCAGGAGATCGCGCCGGTCACGACCGTCACCAATCGCCGACCGGTCGCTGCCCCACACAGGGATCCGGGCGCCGCCGGGGTCGTGCCGTCGGTGTAGTGGTCCATCGGTGCGAATGCCGTGGTGACGGGAGCAGTCGAGGTGGGTGCGCTCGGGGGAGCCGCCGGGCTCGACACCTGCGGACCGGCCAACGTCAACTTTCCGTCGACGAATCGCGCCGCGCTCGGACCGACAGTGCAGTCGAATCCCCCGGGGACGGCGGTACAGGTCGCGTCATCGACGGTCAGGCGCGAATTCACCGCGAGCAGCGCTGCCCCGGGCGGGCCGCCCTCGGTGATCGTGGGATAGGAGCCCTGACCGGTGAGCACCACCGTGTTCGGCGGCCCACTGAACGGCGCAGCAGTGACGTCGGGGGTTCCGTCGGGAAAGGTCACCGAGCAGTACACCGAGGTTCCGGCGCCGGACGAGCCCTGGACGATCACACATTCCCGCCTGGGGGACCCGGCGACGTGGAAGCGGTACCGCCCGGATCCGCTGTCGTACAGGGCGGGATCGACGTCGACAACGGGATCCGACGGCGCCTGTGTGACAGTGGAATTCGGCGTCGTGGTCATTGTGGTTGCGGTCTCCGCGGAGGTCGAGTCCGTGCCGCACGCAGCCAGCATGGCCACGCAGGCAACCGCCAGTACCCCCCGGATGACCGTTGTAATCGGTCGTTGCACGTGTTCATGAAACCACGGCTGCAACGGCCCACTCGTCACCCGCGCGCGAAGCGCTGACGCCGCAGGGTGGTCGATGACTCCCCGGCACGCCTCCCGGCAATCCCTGGTCAGCCGTGAGATCGCGGTGCCAAGATCTACGTGTGGACTTCGACAGCACCGCCGACGAACTCTACGGGGTCGAGCCGTCCGAGTTCGTCGCTGCTCGAGGCGCCGCAGTGGCGAGCGCCAAGGCCGCGGGCGACAAGGCTCTGGCGAAGGAACTGGCGGGCCTGCGCAAACCCACCACGACCGGGTGGGCGCTCAACCTGCTCGTCCGGGACCACCCGGAGGGCGTCGCTCGACTGCTCGATCTCGGCTCCACGCTGCGCGCGGCGCAGCAGGCGCTGCGCGGTGAGGAGTTGCGCTCGCTGACCGCCCAGCGTGCGGCGGTGCTGTCGGCACTGACGGACCGCGCGGCCGCCGCGGCCAGGGAGCGCGGCCGTGAGCTGACCGAGATCGTGCTGCGCGAGGTCGGGCAGTCGCTGTCTGCGGCACTCGCCGACCCCGAGATCGGCGCCGATCTGCGGAGCGGACGAATGCTCGGTGCGGTGTCCTACAGCGGTTTCGGGCCCGCATTGATCGCTGCGGTACCCACACCAACGGAACCGACGACGGCCGAAACCGAGCCGGAGCCGGCCCTCGGCCCGCGAAGCACACCACCAAGGCCGACGATCGACCGACACGCGACGAAGCACGCGAAGCGGAGCGACGCGAGGCCCGCGAAGCCGCTCGCAGTGCGGCCCTCGACCGAGTTGCCCAGGACGAAGAGGCGGCGCGCGAGGCGAATTCGGCGCTCGAGAAGGCGGCAGAACGGGCGAAAGCGGCGAATCGAAATGTGCAGGAGCTACGGGAAGAGCTGTCGCGGGCCGAGCACGAGTCGCGGTTCGCCGACTCAACCCTCCGCACCGCAGAAAAGGCGGCCCGGCACGCGGACACGCAGCTGACTCGGGCCCGGGAGATCGCTGCCGAGTTCGACTCCTGACGGCGCGCAGATTCTGCTCCCATTCGAGGTCGATCGCTGGTGCGGGCGGCGTAACATGCGCCCGGTCGCCGAACGGTGGCAGTGGTCTCGACGGGGTGAGGAAACACGATGGTCGAACGTCCGGAGCAGGTCGGTGTCGGGCGAGCCAGAGGCTCGAAATACACGCCACTCGCGGCCTGCCTGCTCGCTACCGGGATCGTGCTGGGGAGCACGGGAGTTGCAGGGGCCGAGGCCATGTCGAGTTCGTCCTCCGCGCTGGACGTGGAATGGGAAGCCTCGTGGGCGGCATACGAGTTCGAGAAGAGCCTGCCCGACTCGGCACTCGCGACCGTGAACGTCACCCTGCCGGTCACCATCGACGCACCCATCGATCGGGTGTTCCCGGTGTATTCGAACTTCACCAACGGTATCGGTCGGCATCCCTTCCTGCGCGAGGTCCTCGACCGCCGCAAGTACACCGACAACGGTGCCGAGGTCTGGGAGTTCATCGCCCTCGAGGACATCCCGGCCGGCTCGGTGTCGATCCCGGGACGCACCGTCGGGCAGCAGCGGACGTACGCCGCCGATCACTGGTACAGCACCGACACCTGGGATGCGCCCGGCGTGATCACCCACCAGGAGGTCACCTTCGCCGAGGATGGCGGCGCGACCACGGTCACCGAGCACCTGACGTTCTCGGCGCCGGCGATGCTGATCGACTACACAGTGAAGAACGGTGTGTCGTCGCACATCGAGAACCAGCAGGCCATGAAGCGCGACATCGAGAACGGCACGCTCTAGACACCGGTCGCAAAACCCCTGTGCACATACCTCTTCTGGCGTGCACAGGGGTTTCGTGCGTCGAATCACCCTGTGCGTGCCGCAACGGCCGTGTGCACAGTCGATCACGGCCGAGCCCATTGGGCTTGCCTCAGCCCGCTGGGGTGCTGTTGGGGGTCGAGCCGGTCGATCGGTTCCGCGAAGGGCACGCCGACGGCGTCCGGGTTGTCGAGCCACAAGTGGGTGTCGGCCCAGGCCTCCGCAGCGTGGTTGTAGGGCGGGGTCTCGAGCAGAGCGCGGCCCGCGGCCAACGATACGGGTGTGAAGTTCCAGGAGGCGGAGGCGAGGGTGAGCTAGCGCAGGGTCCGGTCGTCGGGTTGCGCGGTGTAGCGGGCCGCCGCCTCGTCGACACCCGGGATGGAGTGGCTGCGACCGTAATGCGCGAAGGTGGCCCGCCAACCTGCGTGCGGGGCACTGCTGATCAGAATCATCCCGACCACGTGGTGGTCGAGTTCGGGCACGGTCAACGACACCTTCTGAGGCGCAGCAGGAGCTGGGGCCTCCCGCGGTCGCAGTCATGGCCGATCAGCGGTCGCGGAGACCACCGCGTGCGATGACGAACCGCCCTCTGGATGCATGGCCACCCGCCAACGAAAACGAGGTCACGAACCCGACTGGGTTCGTGACCTCGTTCTGCGCAGTTCGTGGAACTGCTCTCTGTGTGTGGTTCGCGTTTTGACGTCGCGCCCGGTATCGAGAATTGTGGTCCAGGGCGTTTCGTCCGAGATTCCAGAAAGTTTGCGGCCTCAGTAGGCGATCCGGCGTCCCCTGCGCAGGGCCCTGAGTGCGCCGCGGTCGCGTCGCCGGCAACCGGCTGACCTCGTTGATGGGGCCGATGCTTGCGGCTCGTCGCCGGCTCGTGAAGCACTTCGCGCTCCGGCGGGCATGGATTTCCAGACAGTTTCCGCTGCTCGAGACGTGCCTGGGCGGGCCGACCCCGAAGGTGGGTTCGGCCCGCCCGTGGCAGGAGACGTCAGGTCCGCGCCGGCATCCGAACCGGTTCGTGCCCGAGATCCGCGGTGAGCTGCCGCCACCGGATGTCCATCGATTCGGTACGCACCGCGGACGGATCGAAGCTCGCCTGAATCCGGAGATTCGTCGCAGCCACCGCCAACGCCAGGATGATCTTGATCATCGGCTCACGGCGCGGTCCCCATTTCAACGCCTGGATCCCCGTAACGTACGGCGACTTGAGCAGGCTGAACCGCTGCTCGGTGAGCGCTCGCGCGGCTTCGAAGTACAGGGCGTGTTCCCAACTGCCGGGGACGAGGTTCCACTGCGCCAACCGCAGCTGCTTCTCGGTGTAGGCCACGGTGACGGTCGACTTGGTGCAGCACCGGTAGCGATCGGCCGACCAGGTGGGCTGGGCTTCCTGGACCCCGACAGGAATCTGGGTGGTCGAGTCCGGTTTCAGTTTGCAGCGCAACCTCCCCATCGCCGCCGGACACACGAACTCCTGGGTCACGGCCATCTGCTGCTCTTGGCCGAGCCCGGGACGTCCGCGGGTGACTCGGCGGCGCTTCGGTCGGGAGTTTGTCCCCATCAGGAACGGATACAGTCGCCGCAGCCGGTCGTCGTGGAGCCGGAAGTCCTTGTTCTCGAGCAGGCGGCGGGTCTCGGGAACGCCGTGTGCCTGGATGTAGTCGACGACCGCGGGGCAGTAGAACGCGCCGGCGATCTGGATCGGCCCGGGATCGGGGTCGTCGCTCGGGAACGGGTGCGCTGCGGGGAACTGCAGGTTCCACCCTTTCGGATAGCGCGCGACCGGTGAGTACTGGTGATCGAGCAGGAGGTCGGCGAAGCCTCGTTTCGGGTTGTATCCCATGTCGACGACGAAGTGCGGCCAGCGGGCCCGACTCGACTTGCGGGCCGCGAGGCCGTTCTCGTGCATGCCTTCCATCGCGACCCGCACGGCCTCGACGTTTGCCGATGTCGGTTCCCGGACCGCGATGCCGACGATGACCGGTGCCACGGCGTGCACTGCCTGTGGTGGGCCGACTCGGGAGATTGCGGTCAAGCCGATGCCGAACCCGGTCTTGCTGGACTCGATCGGCATCCGCTCGGTGCGGATTTCGCCGGTCTGTTTGTCCCGCTTGTAGTACTTGCCGCAGTACGCTGCGGCGCGGTGTTTGTCTGGCCTGCTTCCGAGGCCGGCGCTCGGGCCGGCGAGGTCGAAGATGCTCTCATCGGCCACCAGATCTCCGCAGTAGCCGTTCGGGGTCCTCTCCTCCACGGATGCCGCGACGATTCTGTTCAAGAGAGTATCGATGCGCTGTACCGCAAGCATCGCCCTCTCCCGTGCGTCGGCCGTGCGTGCGGCGATCATGGCCTTGTGGTTCTCGTTGGTCACCCGGTGCGCCGGAAGATCCGCTCCTGGGTCGAGGGGTTCGAGGCGGCGATCGAGCCAGCCGTGGAATTTCCTGTATTCGCTGCGGATGTTGTGTCGGATCGGTGTCAGGTCTTGACCCGCCATGCCAACAGCGGCGAGTTGATCGGCGTCGAACTCGGCGAGGGTAGCGAGGATACCCGCGTAGGAGGGCGGGGTGCATTCGATGATCCGCAGCATCAGCGCCAGCAGCACTGCGCGAATGGTGTAGGCGATTCCGCCCGGAGTCCGACCCCCAGGCAGGCGGTCCTCGTCGTAGAACGCTTCGACCATCTGGGCCGCGCCAGACCGGTCGATCACGTTGAGGGCGTCGGCGATACGGGCGTGCCGATCACGGAGCAGGCTGATCATCGGATCGCCTCCGACATCGTCTCGAGTATGTACTCGAGCCCGTAGACCGGTAGACGGCGATGGTCCGAAATAACCCTCAAATCAATGACATCGGCGAGTTGGAGCACGATCGCCGCCGGGAGCCGCTCGGCCGTCTCCAGCATCCAGCGATGTCGGAGCGCGAGCGGATTGAAGCCCCGATGGCCCAGCTCTCGCAGGGACTCGGCAACTCGGTTGATCTCGTTGCGGTGGGTGACCGCCTTGGTCGGGGCCAAGACCAGTCCGGCTCCGGCGTAATCCGACAGCGCCGCCAGGCGCTCGACCAGTGCGGGGTCGAATACCGGCACCGTCCGTACACCGCCCGCGTTGTTGCGCAGATCGACCAACGCCACCGTCCGGTCCTGCCACTTCCGTGTGGTGATCGCACTGCCACACAGGTAGCGAAAGTCCGCCCGGCGAGCACCCGCACCCCAACACAGGTCGACAACGGTCTGCAGCCGCCTGCCCTTGACCCCCGACAGGGTCGGAACGAGAGCAAGCAGACGCTCAATCTCGGAGGTTTCTGCCGGTGGAACGTGCTTCGGCCTGGGCGCCGTTGCTCTCGCCTTACGCGGGAACTCCCCAGGATGCAGCAGCCGACCAGCGGCGTAGAGCATCCACATGAACGAACTCAACGACTGCGATCCGAACTCGAGCTGCTCCGCGCCGTAGCGGTCGACGTTCGCCCGCCGCAACGCCGCACGCGGATCGAACCGGCCGGTCACCGCCGCCTCCGCCGCCAGGTACCTGGCGATCATCTGCGTCACCGCCACCTCGGTCCCCCAAGTGCCCTCGGGCATCTGGCATCGCAATGCAGCCCCGAACTTCACTGCCTCTGCGCCGAGGACCCTGTCGCGGGTGCGGACCTTCACCCGCTCCACAAGTCGATCGAACCGTTCGTTCGACCCTGTCTCGGGGATCATCTTCTGCAGCTCCCGATCACGGACCACCTCAATACCCCTTTTTCGGGGTGATCGCCTTGCGAGGCGGCGTGAACGATTCACGCTTCTCCGCCGTTACCTCCTGCGGCTGCTCCTCCGAGACCGCGGGTGTGAGAGCCCGAAATCTAGCCATCACCACACCTCCTCGGCCGCGACGACACGGCGTGGGTCGTTGACACAGGGATGCGGGCACGTTGAAATAGACATCAAGAACTCCTCATGTGCGTGGGGATTCTTTCCAGACTCTTGGTCTGGTCCGAGGAGCCGGGTTGCCGCCCGGCTCTTCGACGTTTCTGGTGGCGATGTTCGTCGCCGACGGCTATGTCATCTCATACATCTCCTACGTTCAGGTAGGCCGCGATGGCATCGGCGCCAACTCGTGAGACAGTCTGGCCACGCTCGCCGGCGGCCGTGAACAGTTGTGCCGCAACCGAAAAAGGCAGTCGCAGTTCGACTCTCACACGTTCTGAGGGGTTTCGCGGAAGCCGGCGTCGACCACCGAACTCCGCCTCGGGAACCGTGTCATCGGCCATCTTCGTCTCCCGTCGAATCCCGGGCCATCCCGGTACCCACCGGCACCACTGACCATGGGAGCACAACCGCGCCAACGTTTCACGGACTCTTGACTGGTCTGCTGGCGATACGGGTTCCGTTCTTCAGCGCATTACCCGGGTAATACGGGTATCGCGTGTAGCGCGTGAATTACACGAGCCACGGGCACTGCTGACGACGCCCCTACCTGCAGGAATCTGGGTGCAACTCCATCCGCGCGGCCGACCGATCCCACACCGATGGCGTGTGCGCCTGCAGAGCGACCGCGATCCGGTGCGACGCGAGCGATCGGGTGAGGGCAGTCGAATTCACCTGTCTGGTTGGGCGTGTCATGTCTCGCTGAGACCACTATCCGGCGTACCACCGAGGAACGGGCCAGTCAGGAGCTGCTGACACATCGGCGGCCCACCGCGGGCGCGGAGTTGCCTCCTGCAGCATGTGCTGCAACGCCTGCGCATCCCCGAGGTTGCGGGTCTGCTCGTCGTCCAGCTCGGCCACAACGGGGCGCGGGGGCACCGCAATGTTCAGCGCGATGTCGTCGCCCGGGCGCTCGAATGCCGTCTTGGTCGCTGCTGCAACTATTTCCGTGTTGATACTCAAAGTGTCGACAGCGTCAAGCTTGTACGGACCCCGGTGGTGTAGCCCAGGCCGGAGCATGACCAGGAGGCAGTGCGGTCCGACGGGATACATCACCGCGGCGCTGTTCTTCGCCCCAATCGAGGCCGACCGGGGCAGGGGTGGTCCGGCGAGGAAGACCACCGGATCGTCACAAGTGACGAGCGGAGACGCGGTCCGGTAGACCGCCCATTCTCGCTCGTCCATAGGGCCAGCGAGTGCGTTACGCACATCCGCGATCATCAGATCGAGCGCCTCATGCTTCGGATGGTCCTGCCGCCGATTCATCGACTCCTCGATCTGCGCAGGAGTCCAGTGCGGGTTCGCCTTCCTCAGGAACAGACGCTTGGCAGAGTCAGGTCCCTTGACCAGCGCAAGTGCCCGCTGTCGATTGCTGACCGTCCGACTGACCTGCAATCCCAGGAACACCGACAGATCTCGCTTCAACGCAGCATCAGATACAACGCCTGCTCCCCACGCGGTGAGTGCGTCCAGATGACTGGCACATTCGGATTCGATTCGCCCCAAATGGGTTTCGATCCACTTCAGCGGCAGGTCCACCGTGCCATCGACAGCGGGGAGACTGTAGAACTCATTTTGGCATGCAATGTTTTTCGTCGCCTGAGCCGGCCGAGCCTGCCGAGAGTCGACTTCGATTGGCTGGACTCTTCCATCAATAGCCCACCGCTTGAGGTACATCTGCGGGACGTGGTGGTGCTTCTTCCCCTGCTCTGCGTGACCAATGCGGCGTGACTCCTCGACGAAATCCTCCTCGAGCCAGGGGTGCTCGAACCGCATGGTCGCGATCAGGGTCGTGATGTCGGGCAGCATGCGCCGCAGTGTAGAAACTGGGTCTGACAGCCGCCTCCGAGGAATTGCCGTCCTATCCGTCCACGCGGTCGCCGTGAGGAGGAGCCGGATGAACTCCGCTCCGACAACCGGACACTGGTGACCTGCAGTCACATCACAAATCGTCCGGTCCCGGTCACGCGTTTCCGGCGAAGTGACGCGCCGCGGACAGGACCCGGGGGCCGACATCCGAAACATCGCCTTCCCGCAGCAACAACGCCGGCGGCCGATCGTCGAGGATCGGGTTGAGCCCCTGGAACCAGGTTTGCGCGACCTGCGGTTCGTCACTCGCAGTGATCAGCCGCGCTGCACGGTAGGCGATGCGGAATCGCTCGACGTCGCTCTCGTCATCGATAGGCCGAGTTCCCTCGGCCCATTCCCGGACGATCCGGGTCGACCGAACCTTGCCGAGGTAGGCCACCAGTGTGGCGCCGAGCAGTTCGCGCAACGCCGCGACGAGCTCGGGCGTGGTCATTCGCGCCGTAACCGACGATGCAGCGAGATCGGGTCGCGGATGGGACGTCGGCATTCCGGTCCTCCCGTGGTCACGCTCGGCGAGGACCCCACTGTATCGGGGGTGCACCTCCTCCGCCCGTGGGAATTGTTCCCATGCCGACGTCGACGATCCACCGGACACCGACTGGGACGACGCTTCAGACCCGCCGCTGTGGGCAGGCACTCCTGTCCATAGGGTCTTCACCCCCCAAGCTCTGAGGCATCTCCCTGTCGAACCCCGGCCTGCGCGGGAGACCGGGGCCGGCCAAAGCGGGCACGAGTCCTGAACAGCCCTACGCCTCCATCGGATGACGTCAAGATGTCAGCCAGACCGGAGGAAGTCCCTCCGAGCATCACGAAGAACTGGGAGACCTGATGGGGCGTTCGCCCGACCATCTGACCGTGGCGCAATACGACCTGCTGAAATGGGTCGCCGACGGATGCCCCGATGGCGTGCACGACGGGACCTCACATCGTGTCTCGGCACGCAGCCTGCACAACCGAGGATTGATACAGGTGGCGGGAAAGAGCAAGACCTGGACCGCGAAGATCACCCCGCAGGGCACGCAAGTCCTTCAGGAGCAGACCACACGCGTCGAGTCCGTGCGTCAGCGTGAACGACAGGAATCGCAAGCCCGGGCCGAGCGAGAACGTGAACAGCAGCTACTCCGGGCACGCGCCATCGAGGTACTGGATGCCGTCGTCGCCGCGGGCGGACGACTCGAACTCGGGGCTGACATCAACGACCGTGACATCGAGCAGATCGAGAGATTCCTGGCCCGCGAAGGACTGCTTCCCGTAGGCCAACGACTGACCCATGAGCCCACCCGAATGGATCCAACCCTCGGCGTCACCGCCTACCTCGAGCCGGATTTCACGGCGCTGACACCTCTGCGGGTCTTCACGGTTCCCCGACAACTGCGTGACCCCCATCCAGCTGTGATCGCTTTCCAGGACAAGCGCGCGTACGTGTCCAGAAGGCAAATTCCGCGCACAGCCAGGCTCCTGCAGGCAATCGTGTCCGCGGCAACCGAGATGGGATGGAAGGCCTCCCAGGCCCGCAACGCCTACACGGGCCTCAGAGAGACAATCCCCGATCTCGCACTCAAGCTGCCCTCGTCCGAGGTGGTCGTCACCCTCCGTGAACTCGACCAACGCAGCAGGACCGGTTTCGCCTTCACCACAGGCACCGACTACTACACCCGAGTCCAGACCACGACCGCGAACAGGGACTTCCAGGCCTCCGGCAGACTGGACCTCACTCTGACCAAGCCATGGGAACAACACCCGATCCTGAACCTGTATGACACCGACGAAGCCACTCTCGAAGAGCAACTCCCCGCCTTCATCCAGCACCTCGAGGTATCCGAAGCCAAAGCTCATTGGGCACGAGAAGAGGACGCACGCCGCGCGGAGATCCGCAAGGTCCGCTGGCACGAGGTCAGAAAGGAAGCGTTTGCCGCGCTCACCCAGCAACGCAATGCCGAGAAGCTGCGCGACGAACTGGCGCGGCGTGACGCTGCCGCAGCCATGCGGGAGTATGCCAACGAGATCGATGCCGCCGCAGCTCAATCCACAGACCTCGACTCCGAAGACGCACACGACTGGGCCAACTGGATCCGCCAACACGCCGAAGCGACAGATCCGCTCAACGGGCCGCTTTGCATCGTGCAGGTATCTTCCTGCAGCCACGACGAACTTCAACCGCACATGAAGGGTTGGAGCACGTACGGACCCCATCGGCCGTAGGCAACCACGGTGATGGCTGGACATCCGGAAGGCCCCGCGTTCAACGGTTTACACCACGCAAAAGGAGTCGGTCGACGAGACAGCACCGGCCCCACGAGTTCGGCGTACCGTTGACCTTCACATCAGGTCAGGAGGCCGCCGCACGACGCACGACAACGCGAACGCCTCACTTCTCCGGGCCACCGCTCGCCGATGTCTCGCCTAAATCGACTTCAACCGCGCGACCGTCCGCGCGTTCCACGACGGCATGACGGTATCCCAGATCGACGCGCTCGTCGGCACCCATTCCGAGGCGACTACCCACCAGATCCCGCGCTGGTACTCCGAGGATCCGTCCCTCCTCAACGAATCACCCACCGAGGTGATCGACCAGCGGGCTGCCGGCTTCATCGGGGACACGGCGATGATGAACAGACTCCTGAGCTGGTCCTACTCATTCGGTCACTCGCTCATCATCGACGGCGTCGCCACCGATGCGTACACCAGCGGCGACTGGGATGAGATCGAGAGGGCCTACTACTGCCGCCGCATCTCTGACGACGAGCTCGCCAAGCTCTTCGTACAGAACGAGTCCCATCTCCGACGGTCTGCCCAGATGCGGTGAGGGCAACAGCCAAGCTCGGCGCGCAGCCGATGTCGGCGACACCGCTGGATCCTCGCAATTGCCAAAGCCGCGTCGTAACGTTACGACACCATCATCACGACAGGTAGGGACAATGCTCGGATTCGCAATCGTTGACCGACAGCACGATGCCGGCGCAACGGCCGTCTGGCTCACCTCCAAGGAGGGTGCCCGAGTCAGGAATACCAACGCCGTGGTCATCCAGCACGATGACGAGACCTACAACTCCAAGATCCAGGCACTCGTCGCCTACCGTGCCGTCGTGCTAACCGAGGGGACAGCTGCGCCTGTCGAATTCGCCCACTCGCTCAACGTCAGCGACTTCACCAAGCTGATCGACGAAACGACAGCCCACCAGGAGAGAATCCTCCAGGCCATCGCTGAACATAGGGCACGAACGCGCAACCGGAATCTCGTCATGCCAGAGTTCCCGTCGGCACCCACCCTTGGCGAGGCCAAGCACGACGAGCCCGCCCAACGGGCCCTCAGCGTCGCCAACTATGTCGGGAACGTGTGGGCAGCATGGTTGTCTACCGAGGAACAACGCGTCCGGCGTACCGGCGATCCTCGTGGCGGGGCCAACGGCGGCATCATGACGGACGAGCTGGCGAGTCCAACAATTGCTGACTTTCCCCCGGAGTTCGAAGCGCTGGTGAAGCCCGAGCAGGTTCCGTAATGCT
The DNA here is from genome assembly GCF_053589375.1 of Rhodococcus sp. NPDC003348. Taxonomy (NCBI): domain Bacteria; kingdom Bacillati; phylum Actinomycetota; class Actinomycetes; order Mycobacteriales; family Nocardiaceae; genus Rhodococcus; species Rhodococcus sp. NPDC003348. Next base: position 110,049 of record NZ_JBSFRT010000012.1, on the reverse strand, counting down.
CGACTACACCGCCCTCGACTTCGAGACCGCGAATTCGTACCGGGGCTCGCCTTGCTCGGTCGGCCTTGTCCGCGTCCGTGACGGGGTTCCGGTCGAGGAACGCCACTGGCTTATGCGTCCCCCTGCCAGTGTCGACCACTTCGACGGCTTCAACACTGCACTTCATGGCATCACGCCCGAGATGGTGGCGGATCAGCCCCGCTGGAGCGAGTTGCTACCCGCTGCCGTTGACTTTATCGGCGACGATGTGGTCGTTGCACACAACGCCGGGTTCGACATTGGTGTCATCCGATACGCCTGCGCGGTCGACAACATCGAGTGGCCCGAGCTGCGGTTCCTCTGCACAATGGTGCTCGCACGCCGCGCCCTATCGCTCCCGACCTACCGCCTGCCCTACGTGGTCGAAGCGCTCGGCGAGGCCGCCATTGAACACCACAATGCCCTGTCCGATGCCCACGGTGTCGTCCGTGTAATTCGTGGACTCGCCACCGCCAAGGGTGCGGTAAACCTCGACGAACTCGCAGGATCGGTCGGCGTAAGCATCGGCCGCATGACCTCAGGTAGGTACACCGGCAGCGTTGCAGTTTCGAAAGGCGGTGGCGCCAACCTCGTTCAACCCGACCTCAACCCGAATGCGGATCCCGACGGGTACCTCTACGGACGTGTTGTGGTGTTCACCGGGACTCTCATGTCGATGACTCGCCAAATCGCGTGGGATGAGTGTGCCCGCGTTGGCGCAGTTGCCGGCAAGTCAACAACAAAGCAGACCAACGTCCTAGTAGTCGGCGACATCAACCCCGCAGTCCTACAACCCGGCTCGAACGTAACCGGTAAAGCCCGCAAAGCGTTCGAACTTCAAGAGAAGGGTCAGGACATCGAGGTCATGACGGAGGACGACTTCCTTCGGTGCCTCGAAGGGAAGGCCATCGACAGCCCTGATGCACTCTTGTCGAACGACGATCGAGGCCGCGGTGTAACTGCCACTCCGCCCGGCCGTCTTCGAAAGGTCCCGCTCGCTGAGCGCCCAAAACCCAAACAGCAGAAGCCCCCGCGCCCTTTGCGGAGAGACCCGATCACCACCACACAGGCATGCTCAGCTGACGGCTGCACCAACACAGCGGCGTTCAAAACACGCACCAAACCGACTTGGTGCGAGCAGCACATCATCGAGCAACAACACCTTGGTGGGCTCACACCACTCGAGCCGTTTACCCGCCCCGACGATTGGCAACTGACCGAATGCCTGACATGCACGGTGCAGGCGCACTACAGATTCGTGTACACGCTCGACAAGAACAAGTACGGAGAAGCGACCTGCCGCGCTTGTTACTGGCGACAGTGGGCAGCTGAGTCCGGGCGGGCACAGGGTCCATGGGCAAGAGAGGAGCCAGTCCCATACGAGAAGGCCAAAGCACACGCAGAAGAGCACGGGTTCGAATACCTCGGTCCTCTGACTGCGCCGTCACTACCCGACGACCCACACCGCACTCGCTGCCGTAGATGCGGAAGGATCAGCGCCGAACGCCTTGGCGATATCTCATTTGGCTGCTCAACCTGCAAGCCCACTGCCTAGCTATTGGCAGCCATACCACCTCGGGACGGGGCGGCCAACGCCACGCCGTGGGACCTTCAGAGGTGCGTGACCATGCCTCAACCTTGGTATTGCGCCCTGCATTTCTGACCTGAGTGGACCACCGTAGACTCTGCCTTGATACTCCTGCGGAACATGATCGGAGACCTATGGCTCGGGCTGACTTGCTCCTCGCATTAGTGCAGTCCGGAGCGGGAGGCGACGATCTTGCTTTCCGTCGTGCTGCCGAAGCCCTCATCGCGGAGGAAGAGAACAAGAAGCACGGTGTTCTCGCGTCCCAGCTTACGGACGCGTTACGGCGTAAGCGACCTAACGCTGGCTCCAACGTCACCACGCTTAGCCGAAATGAGGAGACGCGGGGACTATTTCATGAACAAGAACCCGATCGGCGCGTCGCCGAGCTCGTATTACCTACCCAAGTTCGCGAATCAATCAATCAACTTGTCGAGGAACACCTCCGGCGAGACCTTCTTCGCAGCCACGGGGTGGAACCCCGCCACCGACTGTTACTCGTAGGGCCCCCGGGAGGGGGTAAAACGTCCCTCGCAGAGGCAATCGCGACCGAACTCGCCGTACCTCTCCTGAGAGTTCGTTACGAGGGTCTGATCGGTAGCTACCTCGGTGAGACCGCATCACGACTCGAATCGCTGTTCGATGCCGTTCGGGTTCGTCCGAGCGTGCTGTTCTTTGACGAGTTCGATGTCGTCGCGAAAGAGCGCGGAGACACCCACGAGACTGGTGAAATCAAACGAGTGGTCAGCTCACTCCTTCTCCAAGTCGACCGGCTACCGAGTCACGTCGTCGTCATCGCGGCGACCAACCACCCGGAACTTCTCGACAGAGCGGTATGGCGCCGGATGCAACTGCGGTTGACGCTGCCCCCGCCCACGAGGGCAGGCAAGATCGAGTGGCTACAGGCATGGTCGGCAAGGACCCGAATCGATTTCGGGCTCACGGCGCGGACCGTCGCCGATCGCCTAGGCCAAGTCAGTTTCGCTGAGTTGGAGGAGTTCGCGCTCGACGTCCAACGCCGGGTGATTCTCTCCGGCCCCGAACCCGAACCAGCAGCAGTGACCCAACAGCTCCTCAAGCAATGGGCAGCACGCGCGAGTTCCAGCGAGCGATGACCACGCCAAACGGGAAGGCCTCGACATCGAGGCCTGTGATCTTGGGTGCACTTGCGGCGCCGCGGAGTATTCCCGCCAGGCGGGGCGGCGGCAGACGGGCGCGCTTCACTGACCCCGACGAACGCGCACGACGAATTGATGAGCGCTTCCAGGAGGCTGTCGCAGCTCTCGGTGAACAGATCCAGCTGTCTGAATCCATCCAAGCTGCCGATCCCCAGCTCGTTCTAGTACTTGAGGCATTAGACGAACAGATCGACCTTACCTCCGTCGCTGACAAGATTGGCCTGGAGCTTCTAGTCGAAGCCGAGGGCGTGGTCGAGCCTAACGCCGAGTACGAATTAACGAGCGAAAAGCCTCAAAACCCATACATAACCTCATGCCTCCACGCAACCTGCATGAACCAGGCTGCGTTCAACCGCCTGCTTTCGCTTTGGAACCAATGGAAGGATAATCGAGCACTACCTTATGGTTATTCCAAGCTTCGGGACCTTTTCGAACACCTAAAAGACGTCCGTCCATGGGGCCCCCAGGACCGATTGAAGATGATCGACTGGGATGAATATTTCGAAGGACAAATCACCGATCAACCGCTCGCTGTGGAGATCGAGCTTTGGTACCGCAGGAGCGCCGTCGCACGGACGCAAAGTCAGCGGGACGTGACAACTCTCGTCGAGCAAGCCGGTGGTCAGGTACATACCGTGGCGGTTGTCGAGCAAATCGGCTATCACGGGCTGAAATGCACCGTTCCTACGGGCGTCGTCCGAGAACTTGCGTCCGGAAACTACGAAGCAGTCCGCATGGTCAGCTCCGCCGACGTTATGTACCTGAAGGTCACGGGTCAAGCCATTCCACCTGGCGGGGAGCCCGCCGAAGCGTCCGGGTCCCCAGATAGCCCACTGCCTGCTGGGAGTCCGGTCGCCTGCCTACTTGACGGAGTGCCCGCCCCCAACCACCCGTTGCTCCAGGACCGAGTGACCGTTCACGATCCCGACGATCTCCTTGGGACAGTCGGGGATATCGACGAGCTAAAACACGGAACCTGGATGGCATCTGCGGCCGTTTGGGGGGACCTTAATGCTGGAGAGCCCGCCCTCACACGGCCGATTATGGTTCGACCAATTCTCGCCCCATCGACCGAGACCGTGAATCGCAGCGAAGAGGTCCCCGGATCCGAACTAACTCCCGACCTGATGCGGCGTGTGTTCAGGGAACTCTTCGATGGTGAGAACGGCCAACCACCTGCCGGCGAGCAAATCGCGATCATCAATCTCTCCGTCGGCGATCCCGCATCACCGTTCGACTCCATTCTGTCGTCCTGGGCACGCATGCTTGACTGGCTCAGCTATGAATACGGCGTTCTCGTCGTAATCTCCGCTGGAAACCACTCGGGCCTACCACTTACCACGACCGACTCCCGCGAGATCGCCGGGCTAACCGGAGAGGGACGAAGAAAGGCAATCCTCGATGCACAACACCGGCAACAGAACAACCGCCGGCTCCTTGCACCAGCCGAATCCATCAATGCCTTGACCGTCGGGGCAGCGCACACTGATGCCTCCAACGCTTCCCCTGCGGGCTACGTGGTCGACCCAACGGATGGGTTACTCAGCATCAGTCCCATCTCCCCCACGGGAAGCGGGTACCGAAGGAGCGTCAAACCGGATCTGACTGCACCGGGAGGTCGTGTCGTCTTTCGCGATACACCGATTGCGTCATCCAGCCTCAGTTTCATTGGCGTTTCTCCTGTAGGACCCGGAGTCCGAGTTGCAACGCCGAAACAGTCCAAGGAAACCCATATCGTGGGAACCAGCCCCGCGGCAGCGTTGGTAACCCGGCAGGCAGTCCGACTTTACGATGTAGTAGAAGAGATCACATCGGACCAAACGGTCACACGACGACAGCGCGCGTGCGCCATCAAAGCGCTTCTCGTTCACGGAACAGAGTTGCCTGCCCAGTCCACCTACCAACCTCTAGAACCTGAAACTGCGTTCGGCAATGGCATCATCGCTCGCAACTATGCGGACGGATGCGCTACCAATGAAGCAGTCCTGGTTTTCATCGGATCAATCAGCGCCACACAGGAAGTCGAAATATCTGTTCCCCTGCCCGATGGGCTTGGCGTCGTCGGCACCAAGCGTATCGAAGCCACTTTGGCGTGGCTGAGCCCCGTGAACTGGCGTCACCGTCAATACCGCAAAGCGGCACTATCCTTTGTAAAGCCAGCTGGTGCAATCCCTAAACTTGATTCGCCGTCCGGGCTTCCTTCCCTCGCCACGACGCGCGGTGCCACAACTGTCCAACGGCAGTGCTTTGAGCTTGAGAAAGCCATCGGCTCCGGTCAAGGATCCGACTTGACTCTCCGAGTCAAGTGCTACGAACAAGCAGGTGGACTCGCAGGGGAGAAGATCGATTTCGCTGTAGCCATCTCACTATGGACTGCACCGACCCTGGGGGTTGACGTGTACAGCCAGGTAAGGGCCCAAGTCCAGGCACGCGTGCCGATTCGGCCATAGCGGCCCAACCGGCAGAACATTTGGTAAAACGCGAGTCAAGTCACCGAACTGCAATTACTTACCCAGAAGCGAGCCGAATCAGGGGCGATCTCTCACTCGGCTAGATTTCTGTTCGCACGAGGCTGTAAATCAACACTAAGAAACACTGTCCAGTGGCCACCAGGGCACCGAACCAGAAGATCTTCCAGACCCCAAGTGCCCCTTTGTAATTACACTGAAAAACTTCAGTACAGCTTGAGTCCGACGTGGTCAACGATGAGCCTACGATTCTGGTGGTCGAGCGCGAAATGAATCCGACCCACATGAGAGGGTGGCGCGTAATCACGGACCTTGACGTGCGGGGTTCGATTATAGGTTTCGCCGTCGTAGTCGAAATCCCTTATTCTTGAGTTCTTTTCGATGGTGTCATCCTGAAGAGCCACCTTGAGATCAAACTCATCCCTCATCCAGGTATCAAGATGTGGATAGGTTCGGTCGCTGCCGTCATAGAGTTTGACCGCGACGCGAGCGAGCTTGGTCAGGCTCTCGGCAATCTCCTCCGGGAAGGGATACCTGCTCCTTTTCCATGAAAGTGCCGCTCGATTGGTGAACACAATGTGACCTGAACCAGCGTCTTCAAGGTGAAGGAAGAGGTTCTCTGCACTTGAGGCATCACCTGTATGAAGTCCAGGAAGGGTTGCCCAAGGGTCCTTTTCGGCGGCCACGACGTCATTCGGGACGATGCTTGCATGTAACGCAACTTTGAGTTGTTCAATCTCGGCCTTGAGGACGGGAACCATCTCGGCTGCGGATTGGAAGCCCTCCGCACGCTCCTCCTCGTCGGTCGCGAGTTGCTGCCATTCGTTGGCGCTCGCGCGTGCAGAAGCGAGCTCGTCTTGCAGCGCTTCGATCTGAGCACTGGAGTCACCTTCGGCCAGCGCGTAAACGGTCCGTGCTCGCGCGTCCCGATCTTGTAGAGCAACCTCTGCCCGACGTGCTTCCCGATAGGCACGATCTAATCCACGCGCTAGAACCGACGTCGGCGCAAGCAGACGCATCAGGTGTGCCCGCAGCATGTCTGAGTTCTCGGAGTTCACAACAAGCTCGTCGAAGGGAACGGTCGACGCTGATGGATCACTCCATACCAATCGTGCGCCGGCAAACGGAGGCGCGTACCCAGGCAGTTCAGCATTAAGAACCCGCGAGGCTCGGTAGTCGAGGGTTACCACACGAACGAGGCCAACCAACTTGGCCGCGGCTTGCCGAGCTCCTGCTAGTGCGGAAAGGGTCCGCGTATGGACGAGAAGGATTGGAAGACGGGAAGGTTTTCGTATGGCCTCAGCCAGTGTGCTTACCTCGGCATCAGTTCGGACCTGCAAGTAGCGGCCGTCCTGAACTTGGCCGCTGATTGCCAACACAATCCGGCTCTCGTCAAGAAGCGAACGAATGACGCCTGGCTGCCGAAGATCCACAGGCGGCGTTGGTGAAAGCCAGGTAGGAGAACTCTCCCGTGCCATCGACACGCGAACCGTTGTCACAGTGTCCACCCGCCCTAGTGTTAGGCGGGTAACGAACACGGAACCCGATTCCTGGTTCTCGTCCCGGATCTCAACTCGGATCGCCGTCGCATCTTCCGTACCAATGACATCCCAGATTGCTGTGCGCGGCGTCCCGGACTTGTTGGGCTTCAGGTCGAGACAACCGCTTGCTTCCAGCAAAGGCTGATGGACGTCATGGCCTGCGGCGAAGGCAAGCCATGACGCGACGCTACCCAACGCCGTCGAGTACAGATCGACTGCGGAATCCCGCGGTCGGACCGCGAATTCTACAACGTATAGAACCTGCATCGTTCCCCCTTGCCCTGCGTCCGATGCTGAGCACCGTACTGCCTCACAGACGTCGCCTCGATCGGAGTGGACCTTCTGTGGGCGACACTGCCAAACACCTGGCCTAAAGGCACCGTTTGTCGGCGCAGAATTGCCGTCTCAACCTCGACACACTCGATGAGGTTGAAGGACCCTCATTCCGCGACCGCGATTCGGGGAACCGTCTCGGGCCTGTCTCGGTCGAACCCCACGCGCCTTAACGAAGAAGAACCTGCTGTTCAGCCCAACAAAAAAGAACGAGGTCACGACCTCTCTCGAGTTCGTGACCTCGTTCGTCGCAGTTCGTGGAACTGCTCTCTGTGGGCGAAGGGGGACTTGAACCCCCACGTCCCGAAGGACACTGGCACCTGAAGCCAGCGCGTCTGCCATTCCGCCACTCGCCCGAGCGACGCTGGAAACACTAGCACGGGTACCCAGGAAACGACGATTCGCCCCCCTGACCTGCGATGATGATCACCCCCGGGGCCTATGTTCGCCGTCGCAGATATCATGCAGGTGCGGTCGAGACTGACCGCGACACGCGGAGAGGGTCGAGAGGAGGCGGCGTGGGTATCGTCCAGCGCTTCGAAAGAAGACTTCAGGGCGCCGTCGGCGACGGGCTGGCCCGGGTGTTCGGCGGAGGTGTCGTTCCCCAGGAGGTCGAGTCCGCACTACAGCGCGAGGCCGTCGACGGTCTGCAGCGACTGGACGGCGGGCACACGTTGGCCCCCAACTCCTACGTGATCACGATCAACGAGTCCGATCACGAAGAACTTTCATCCGACAGGGACTTGACAGTCAAGGCGTTCTCCCGACACCTTGAGGACTTCATCCGTGATCAGGGGTGGCAGACCTACGGCCCGATCTCCGTTCGGTTCGAGGCGTCGCCCACACTCCACACCGGTCAGTTCCGGACCAGCGGTGCAGTGGATCCGGATGTGGGTGCAACACCGCCCCCGCAACCGAATCGGCAAGTACCCTTACCGCCCGCGAACGCACGACCCTCCGCACCCATGAACTCAGGAGCTGGCCAGATGACCCAGAACTCAGGTTTCGATCCCTCGCGCGAACCCGCCGACGAGGGTCGGTACCCGCAGGACCGCCCGGTCAGCGCCCAGAACGGCAACGCCTACCCGAGCTACTCGGCGGCCGGCGGCGGCTACGACCAGCCCCGCAACGGCTACGCGCAGGGCGGTGCCCGTCAGAACGGCTCCGAGTACCCGGCCAACCCGTACCCGCAGACGGACTACGCCAACCCCTACCCGCCGAGCAGCGACTACGCCGCGCAGTCGGACTACCCGGCCAACCCGTACCCGCCGAACCCGGACTACCCGGCGTACGGCCAGCAGCAGACGGACTACGCCCAGGCCGACTACGCGCAGGCGGACTATGCCAATCCGTACCCGCCGAACCCGGACTACCCCGCGTACGGCCAGCAGCAGCCCGACTACGCCCAGGCCGACTACGCGCAGGCGGACTACGCCAACCCCTACCCGCCCAGCACCGAATACCCGGCGTACGGCCAGCAGCAGGGCTACGGCCAGCAGCAGCCGCAGTACGGCGGCCAGGCCTACGGTGCCGAGTACCCGAGCTACGACCAGAACCGCACCTTCACCGCCACCCTGCAGCTCGAGGACGGCAGCGGACGCAACTTCCAGCTGCGCGAGGGCCGCAACGTGATCGGCCGCGGCCAGGAGGCCCAGTTCCGGCTGCCGGACACCGGCGTGTCCCGCAGGCACATCGAGATCCGCTGGGACGGCCAGGTCGCGATGCTGTCCGATCTCGGCTCCACCAACGGCACCACCGTCAACGGCGCCCCCGTGCAGGACTGGCAGCTCGCCGACGGCGACGTCATCCGCGCCGGCCACTCCGAGATCCTGGTACGCATCGTCTAGTTACCAGAGAGTTACCCAAACCGACAGGCCAGCCACTAACCGACGGAAGTCCGACGGAGTTCCGTATTGTGGTGTGGGCGTTCCCCGGTGCGAGCGACGATCGCCGCATCGCAATACGACGCTGTCGGCACGATGCCGCGAACGAGGAGGAGGTGGACCGCTGTGCAGGGACTCATCCTGCAGTTGACCAGGGCCGGTTTCCTGCTGCTCCTGTGGCTGTTCGTGTGGGCGGTGCTCCGCACCCTGCGCAGTGACGTCTACGCCGCCGCCGGCGTCCGGGTTCCGCCCCGATACAACCGCAGCTCCTCGGTGCTGCCCTCGTTCGGCAAACCGAAGGTCGCCAAGAACCTCATCGTGACGCAGGGAGCGCTCGCCGGCACCCGGATCACCCTGGGCACCCAGCCGGTCCTCATCGGCCGCGCCGACGACTCCACCCTGGTCCTCACCGATGACTACGCCTCGACCCGGCACGCACGCCTGTCGCCCCGCGGAACAGATTGGTACGTGGAGGATCTCGGCTCAACGAACGGCACCTACCTCGACCGGGCGCGCGTCACCACCGCCGTTCGGGTGCCGTTGGGCACCCCGGTCCGGGTCGGTAAGACCGTGATCGAGCTCCGCCCGTGACCCTCGTCCTGCGCTACGCAGCGCGCAGCGACCGCGGCCTCGTGCGGTCCAACAACGAGGATTCCGTCTACGCCGGTGCGCGGCTGCTCGCGCTCGCCGACGGGATGGGCGGCCACGCCGCCGGTGAAGTCGCGTCGCAGTTGATGATTGCCGCCCTGGCGCACCTCGACGACGACGAGCCCGGCGACGACCTGCTCGGCAAGCTCGAAGCCGCGACCCGGCACGGCAACGCCGCCATCGCCGAACAGGTCGAGGACGAGCCGGAACTCGACGGCATGGGCACCACCCTGACCGCGATCCTGTTCGCGGGCAGCAAGCTCGGCCTGGTGCACATCGGCGACTCCCGCGCCTACCTGCTCCGCGACGACGTGCTCACACAGATCACCCGGGACGACACCTTCGTGCAGTCCCTCGTCGACGAGGGCCGGATCACCGCCGAACAGGCGCACACCCATCCGCAGCGGTCGCTGATCATGCGGGCGTTGACCGGCAACGAGATCGAACCGACGCTGACCGTGCGCGAGGCCCGCGCCGGGGACCGCTACCTGCTGTGCTCCGACGGACTGTCCGACGTCGTCAGCGACGAGACCATCGCCGACGTCCTGCGCGGCGGCACCCCGGCCGAATCCGCGGACCGGCTCATCGAACTTGCCCTGCGCAGCGGCGGACCCGACAACGTGACCGTCGTCGTCGCCGACGTCATCGACCTCGACTACGGCCCGAGCCGGCCCATCGTCGGCGGTGCCGCCTCCGACGAGGAGGAGGACACCCCGCCGCCGGACACCGCCGCGGGCCGGGCCGCCGCGATGCGTCCGCCACGGGCCACGCCCCGCCGGGTGGCCGTCGCCGAACCCGAACCGAAGAAACGTCACCGGCTGCGCTGGATCCTGCTGGCCCTCGGCCTCGTCGTGGTCCTCGCAGTGGGGGTGGTCGTCGGCCGGATGCTGATCCGGCACAACTACTACGTCGGCGCCGACGACGGCCGCGTCGCCGTGCTGCGGGGTGTGCCCGGCTCGGTGCTCGGCTACTCACTGCAGGACGTCAACCTCCTCGGCTGCGTCACCGACACGGGCGACCTGACGCTGGTCGCGCCCGAGATCACGCCCACCTCGTGCACGATCCTCACCGTCGACGACCTGCAGCCGTCCGCGCGGGAGCAGGTCCGGGCCGGGTTGCCGTCCGGGTCGCTCGACGACGCGAAGGACCAGATGCACCGGCTCACCGACGGCGACCTGCTGCCGGTGTGCACACCCGAGCCCACCACCACCGCGCAGCCGACGCCGACCCCCGCCCCGGCCCCCACACCGGTCCCGGAACCCGGGGCCCCGCCGGCCGCGCCCCCGGCACCGGCACCGGCTCCCACGGCCGAACCGACCCCGCCTGCCGCGACCACCGAGACGACGCTGCCCCAGGTTCCGGGACAGAATTGCAGGACCGGTAGCTGATGTCCGTGTCCTCGGCACCCTCGGGCGCCTCCTTCCCGAGTCCTCCGGGAGGGTTCGCCCCCGCCCCCCAGCAGTCCAACCGCCGCGGCGCGGAACTGCTGCTGATCTGTGCCGCCATCGCCATCACCACGCTCTCGCTGGTGCTGGTGGAGGCGAGCCAGGAACAGGCCATCACCTGGGACCTGGCGAAGTACGCGCTCGCGTACGCGGCGCTGTTCCTGATCGCGCACGCGGCCGTGCGCCGGTTCGCGCCGCACGCCGACCCGCTGCTGCTGCCGATCGTCGCGCTGCTCAACGGTCTCGGCCTGGTGCTCATTCACCGCCTCGACCTGGCGGACGCCTCGACCGCCGCCTACTTCGGCCGGGAGCCACCCTCCCCCGACGCCACCCAGCAGGTGCTGTGGACGGCGCTGGCCATCGCCGGGTTCATCGCCGTACTGGTGCTCCTGCGCGACTACCGACTGCTCGCGCGGTACAGCTACACCCTCGGCCTGGCCGGTCTGGTGCTGCTGGCGATCCCCGCGCTGCTGCCGTCGTCGATGTCCGAGGTGAACGGCGCGAAGATCTGGATCAAGCTGCCGTTCTTCAGCATTCAGCCCGGCGAGTTCGCGAAGATCCTGCTGATCATCTTCTTCGCGTCGGTGCTGGTGTCCAAGCGCGAACTGTTCACCACCGCGGGCAAGCACGTGTTCGGCCTGGACCTGCCGCGCGCCCGCGACCTCGGCCCGATCCTGGTCGCGTGGGTCGTCTCGATCGGCGTGCTGGTGCTCGAGAAGGACCTGGGCACCTCGCTGCTGCTGTTCAGCACGGTGCTGGTGATGCTGTACGTCGCCACCGAACGGGCCGGCTGGCTCGTCATCGGCGGCGGCCTGCTTGCACTCGGGTTCGTGCTCGCCTACCAGATGTTCGGGCACGTGCGGGTCCGGGTGAACACCTGGCTCGACCCGCTCGCCGACTACAACAACACCGGCTACCAGATCTCCCAGTCGCTGTTCGGCCTCGCGACCGGTGGGCTCGCCGGCACCGGACTGGGCAGCGGCCGCCCGTCGCAGGTCCCGTTCGCGAAGACCGACTTCATCGTCGCCACCATCGGTGAGGAACTCGGTCTGATCGGGCTCGCCGCTGTGCTGATGCTGTTCCTGATCTTCGTCATCCGCGGTCTGCGCACCGCGCTGGCGGTCCGGGACAGCTTCGGCAAACTGCTCGCCGCGGGCCTGTCCTTCACGATCGCGATCCAGCTGTTCGTGGTCGTCGGCGGCGTCACCAAACTCATCCCGCTGACCGGCCTGACCACCCCGTTCATGTCGTACGGCGGCTCCTCGCTGCTGGCGAACTACCTGCTGCTGGCGTTGCTGATGAAGATCTCCGACGCCGCCCGCACCCCACCCGAGCCGAAGAAGAAGGGACCCGCACCCATCGCGGACGCACCGACGGAAATGTTGAGGCGCACATGAACACTCCGCTGCGCCGCGTCGCGATGGCCGTGATGGTGATGGTCGTCGCCCTGCTCGCCAACGCCACCTACGTCCAGGTCATCAAGGCCGACGACCTGCGCACCGACCCGCGGAACTCGCGGGTGCTGCTCGACGAGTACTCCCGCCAGCGCGGGCAGATCTCCGCCGGGGGTCAGGTGCTGGCCGCGTCGGTCCCCACCGACGATCGATACAAGTACCTGCGCACCTACCCGCCGAACCCGACGGCCCCGTCGAGCCCGTTCGCGAACGCCCCCGTCACCGGCTTCTACTCGATGCTCTACGGCAACACCGGCCTCGAGCGCTCCGAGGACGCGGTGCTCAACGGCTCCGACAACCGGCTGTTCGGACGCCGCTTCTTCGACCTCGTCTCCGGGCGGGATCCGCGCGGCGGCAACGTCGTGTCCACCATCGACCCCGTCGTCCAGCAGGTCGCGTACGACCAGCTGACCGCGAAGGGCTACACGGGATCCGTCGTCGCGATCCGCCCGAGCACCGGCGAGATCCTCTCGATGGTCAGCACCCCCAGCTACGACCCGAACCTGCTGGCCAGCCACGACGGCAAGGTCAGCACCCAGGCGTGGGAGGAGCTCAACGCCGACCCCGACAAGCCGCTGCTCAACCGCGCGATCTCGCAGACCTACCCGCCCGGCTCGACGTTCAAGGTGGTGGTCACCGCGGCCGCGCTGACGAACGGCGCGAACCCGGACGAGCAGCTGACCGCCGCCCCGACCATCACCCTGCCGGGGACGACGACCACCCTGGAGAACTACAACGGCACCACCTGCGGGTCCGGCCCGACCGCGTCGCTGCGGGAGGCGTTCGCCCGCTCCTGCAACACCGCGTTCGTCGAACTCGGCATCCGGAACGGCGCCGACGCCCTCAAGGAACGGGCCACCGCGTTCGGGATCAGCCCGGACTCGCCCGGCATCCCGCTCCCCGTCGCGGACGGCACCATCGGCACCATCCCGGACGACGCCGCGCTCGGCCAGTCCAGCATCGGCCAGCGGGACGTGGCGCTGACGCCGCTGGAGAACGCCGTCATCGCCGCAACCGTCGCGAACGGCGGGGTCCGGATGCAGCCGCACCTGGTCGCGCAGCTGCAGAGCCCCGACCTGTCGAACCTGGCCACCACCGCCCCCGAATCCAAGGGGCAGGCGGTGTCCCCGCAGGTCGCGGCCACCCTCACCGACCTGATGATCGGCTCGGAGAACAACACCGGCGGCGGGAACAAGATCCCGGGCGTGCAGATCGCGTCCAAGACGGGCACCGCCGAACACGGCAGCGACCCGCGGAACACCCCGCCCCACGCCTGGTACATCGCGTTCGCGCCGGCCCAGAACCCGCAGGTCGCGATCGCCGTGATCGTCGAGGACGGCGGCGACCGGGGTGCGGCCGCGACCGGTGGCTCCGTGGCCGCCCCGATCGGCCGCGCCGTCATCGGTGCCGCCCTGCAGCGGGAGGGGGAACGATGAGCCTGCAGAACGGCGGTGTCATCGCCAACCGCTACCGGCTGCTGCGCCTGATCGCCACCGGCGGCATGGGTCAGGTGTGGGAGGCCACCGACAACCGGCTGCACCGCCGCGTCGCCGTCAAGGTCCTCAAGTCGGAGTTCTCCTCCGACCCGGAGTTCCTGGAACGGTTCCGCATCGAGGCCCGCACCACCGCCCAGCTGAACCATCCGGGGATCGCCGGCATCTACGACTACGGCGAGACCCGCGACACCGCCGGCGCCGCAACCGCCTACCTGGTGATGGAACTGGTCAACGGGGAACCGCTCAACGCGGTGCTCGCCCGGGTCGGACGGCTGTCGCTGCCGCACGCCCTCGACATGCTCGAACAGACCGGTCGGGCGTTGCAGGCCGCACACGCCACCGGAGTGGTGCACCGCGACGTCAAGCCCGGCAACATCCTGATCACCCCGACCGGGCAGGTGAAGATCACCGACTTCGGCATCGCGAAGGCGGTCGAGGCGTCACCGGTCACCCGCACCGGCATGGTGATGGGCACCGCCCAGTACATCGCCCCCGAGCAGGCCCTCGGCCAGGACGCGTCGCCGGCCAGCGACGTCTACTCGCTCGGCGTCGTCGGCTACGAGGCGCTGTCCGGGCATCGCCCGTTCAGTGGCGACGGCGCGCTGACCGTGGCGATGAAACACGTGCAGGAGATCCCGGCCCCGCTGCCGGCGGACCTGCCGCCGAATGTGCGTGAACTGATCGAGATCACGATGGCGAAGGACCCGGCGGCGCGCTACCACAGCGGCGGCGAGTTCGCGGACGCCGTCGCGGTCGTCCGGTCCGGTGGCCGACCACCGATGCCGGGGTCCGGTGCGCCGACAGTGGCGGTGGCGCCGCCCACCGCGGCCACCCAGGTGCTGGCCCCGTCGACGGGTGCCTATGCTGGGCCCGATCCGGCGGCGGAACCGCCGCCGTCCGGGCTGACCAGCGGACAGAAGGCCCTTGCGTGGGCCGGCGGCGCGTTGGTACTGCTGGCCCTGCTCATCGGTGGAGGAATGTTGCTGTTCGGTGGAGGCGGTGAACCGTCGAGTCCGGCGACACCGACGACCACCCGCATCCCGGTGACCACCACTCACGCCCCGACCACGACCCGACCGCCGACCACGGAATGGACCGCCGAGCCGACCACGGAACGCACGACGGAACGGACCACGGAACGCACGACGGAACGGCCCACGACGACAACCGAGCCGCCGACCACCACGACGGAACGGACCACCACGACGACCACCGAGCCGCCGACCACCACCACGACCACGACCACCACGACGACCGAGACGACGACCTCGGCTTCCCAAGGACAGCCATGACGACACCGCGCAAACTCTCCTCCCGCTACGAGCTGGGTGAGATTCTCGGCTTCGGTGGCATGTCCGAGGTCCACCTCGCCCGCGACCTGCGGCTCAGCCGGGACGTTGCCATCAAGGTCCTGCGTGCCGACCTGGCCCGCGACCCCACGTTCTACCTGCGCTTCCGCCGGGAGGCGCAGAACGCGGCGGCGCTGAACCATCCGGCGATCGTCGCCGTCTACGACACCGGCGAGGCCGAGACCGACGGCGGCCCGCTGCCGTACATCGTGATGGAGTACGTCGACGGAGTCACCCTGCGCGACATCGTCCGCAGCGAGGGCCCGATGGCGCCGCGCCGCGCGATGGAGGTCATCGCCGACGTGTGCGCGGCGCTGGACTTCAGCCACCGCAACGGCATCGTGCACCGCGACATCAAGCCCGCGAACATCATGATCAACCGCTCCGGCGCGGTGAAGGTCATGGACTTCGGCATCGCCCGCGCGATCTCGGACAGTTCCAGCCCGATGACGCAGACCGCGGCCGTGATCGGCACCGCGCAGTACCTCTCGCCCGAGCAGGCGCGCGGTGAACAGGTCGACGCCCGCTCCGACGTGTACTCGCTCGGCTGCGTGCTGTTCGAGGTGCTGACCGGCGAGCCTCCGTTCAAGGGCGACTCCCCGGTCGCGGTCGCCTACCAGCACGTCCGCGAGGATCCGGCGCTCCCGTCGTCGGTGAACCCCGACATCCCGCGCGAGCTGGACTCGGTGATCCTCAAGGCGATGAGCAAGAACCCGGCGAACCGTTACCAGAGCGCCGCCGAGATGCGCGGCGACCTGGTGCGAGTGCTCGGCGGGCAGCGTCCGTCCGCACCCATGGTGATGAACGACGAGGACCGCACCACCATCCTCGGCGCCGTCGACAACAACTCCGGCCGGTACGCGGCCACCGCGCCCGCCAACCCGGCGCCGGCGGCCACCGCCGCTGCCGCGGCGGCGCAGCCCCAGCAGGGGTCCCGCAAGGCCCTGAAGATGACGCTCGCGGCGATCGCGGCCCTCGCCGTGATCGGCATCGTCGGCGCGTTCCTGTGGTCGCTCGGCCCCGGGTCGAAGGCCGCGCAGGTCACCGTCCCCGACGTGACCAACCAGTCGTCGCAGGCCGCACAGACCGAACTGCAGAACCTCGGCTTCCGGGTGCAGACACAGCCGAAGCCGAGCGACGTCGTAGCCAACGGCAACGTCATCGCCACCATTCCCGTCGCCGGCTCCCGGGCCGACGAGGGCACCGTCGTGACCCTCGACGTCTCGTCCGGGCCGCAGCAGGTGGAGGTGCCGAAGCTGACCGGCATGACGCAGTCGCAGGCCGCGCAGGCGCTGAACGCGATCGGGTTGTCGCTCGACCCGACCGTGGACCGGGCGCCGTCCTCGACCGACCAGCTCGACAAGGTCACCGCGCAGGAGCCGACCTCCGGCACGAAGGTCGATCTCAACGGCACCGTCCAGGTGACCCTCGGCAGCGGACCCGAACAGGTCCGGGTGCCGAACGTCGTCGGGCAGACCCTCGAGGTGGCCCAGCCGAACATCGAGGGCGCCGGCTTCAAGGTCCAGGTCGAGAACATCGACTCCGGCCGCCCCAAGGGCCAGGTGGTGTCCACCGAACCGACCGGCGGCGACACCGCCTCCCGCGGCAGCACGGTCACGATCAAGGTGTCGAACGGCAACATGATCCAGATGCCGGACCTGAGCAACCTGACCGTCTCACAGGTCCTCGACTCGCTGCGCAAGGCCGGCTGGACCGGCTCGTCGAGCCAGCTGGTGCAGCGTCCGGAGCCCACCCTGGAAACGGATCAGGTCGGCAAGGTGGTCTCGCAGACCCAGCCTCCGGGTTCCGAGGTGTCGAAGACCGCGTCGATCACCGTCGGCATCGGTCAGCTCGGCATCCCGAGCGGCGGCCGCTGACCCCACCCCGGTTTTCCGAACGGCCCACCGGTTCAGTTGACCTGAACCGGTGGGCCGTTCGGGAGTTTTGGGAGCGCAGGCGGGTTCCCTAATGTCACATTGGCTCGCCTGAAGTGACTCGATGTGACCTTACGGAACCCCGGGCGCAGGTCAGGAGTGGGTGAGGGCGTCGCCGAGGGCGCGAGCCATCTCGGCTTCGAGGGTCTCGATCAGCGCCTCGGCAGGCCGCTCACCACACACCTCGAGCCAGTTCGCGAGCATCCGGTGCCCGCCCTGCGTGAGCACCGACTCCGGATGGAACTGGACGCCGTGAATCGGCAGGTCCCGATGCCGCAGCGCCATCACGATGCCGGTGTCGGTGTGAGCCGTCGGGATCAGTTCCTCGGGCATCGTCTCGGGCAGCACGGTCAGCGAGTGGTACCGGGTCGCGGTGAACGGGCTCGGCAGCCCGGCGAGCACGCCGGTGCCGTCGTGCGTGACCTGGCTGGTCTTGCCGTGCAGCAGCTCCGGTGCCCGGTCGACGGTGGCGCCGAACGCGGCCCCGATCGACTGGTGGCCCAGGCACACACCCAGCAGCGGCGTGCCCGTCTCCGCGCAGGCCGCAACCAGGTCCATGCTGGCGCCGGCCCGCTGCGGGGTGCCGGGACCGGGGCTCAGGAGGATGCCGTCGAACTCCGCCGCGACGGCCGCGCGGTCGTCGAGGCGCGGGTCGTCGTTGCGCCACACGGTCGCCGTCGTGCCCAGCTGACCCAGGTACTGGACCAGGTTGAAGACGAAGCTGTCGTAGTTGTCGACGACGAGGATGCGCATGGCGTCAGGATAAGGGGACGCCGGGTCACCGGGCGAACTTGGTGCGCATCTGCCCGTCGTAGGCGGGGACGGTCAGCGAATCCGAAGTGGTCTGGCTGAACCCGAGCCCGTACCGGACCGCGTACTGCTTGAACAGCCGCACGCCCGGTTCGGCGTCCAGGGCTGCGGTGAGCCGGGCGGGGTCGCCCAGCGCGGTCATCACATACGGCGGGCTGTAGGTACGACCGTGCAGCAGCAGCGTGTTGCCGATGCAACGGGGTGCCGTGGTGGCGACGACCCGCTGGTCCTGCATGCCGACGGCGGTCGCGCCGCCCGCCCACAGCGCGTTGAGCACCGACTGCACGTCCTGCTGGTGCACGACCAGATCGTCGGGCCGGGCTCCGGCGGGATAGTTGCCGTCGGAGTCGCGGGGGGCGTCGGTGAGGGTGACGGTGACGCCGGCACCTGTGGCCTCGGACAACCCCGCCGCGCCCTCGAGGCTGCGCACCCGGTCCAGGACCTGCGCGACCCCGGTGTCGGAGCCGGCGGCGCTGGCCTGCAGCGCGTCGACCTGCGCGACGAGTCCGTCCCGGTCGGCGGTGACCCGGTCGAGGTCGCCCTGCGCGGCCCGCACCAGGTCGGACAGTCGGGTGGTGTCTCCGCGCCGCAACTCGTCGCCCGCGGAAACCTCGCGGGCGGTGGCGAACAGCAACCCCGCGACCAGGCAGACGATCGGCACGCCCACCAGCCAGAGCCGCGACCGGCGGACGCCTTCGGTCATCTCTGTGCCTTCCCCGCGCAGTCGGAGTGTCATCGGTGATCTGGTCCGCCGCCGGCGGAGTGGTCGAGGTCCGCCCCGGGCGGTTCGGTGCTGGGCTAGCGTGTATCCCGCTACCGTAGGCTCGAATCTACCTGGGAGGTGTCGGAGACGACGCCGACCGCGGTCGCACACCGTTCATCCACAGGGCCGGCTGCCCTGGTCACAATCACCCGAGGACGTCATGCCGAAGTCGAAGGTCCGGAAGAAGACGGACTACACCGTTGGCCCTGCGAACCGCACGCCCGTGAAGGTCAAGGCCGGACCGTCGAGCACCTTGTACGTGTCGGTGATGCTCGGCCTGATGCTGATCGGTCTGGCGTGGCTGATCGTGTACTACCTGGCCGGGGACCAGATCGAGTTCATCAACAACCTGGGTGCATACAACTTCCTGATCGGGTTCGGATTCATGGTCGCTGGCCTGATCATGACGATGCGGTGGCGATGACCTGCAGTTTCACCCGTCCACTCCCCGCCAATTACACACATGTCATTCATCCCCATTGTGGATAACCGCTGTGGATAACTTCGGGAGTACGAGTGCACAACCCACCTCGGGGCCGAGAATGACGCCCCCACGGTCCTGGTCCACCCCGACGGCGGCGCTGGCCGCCACGGGGATCGGCGGGGTGGCGATGGCGGCGGCCGCCCTCGCGCTGCCCGCGGATCCCGCCGGACGGTTCCTGATCGGCCTGGCCGCGCTCGGCCTGCTCGTGGTGACCGCGTTGGGCCTGCGGCAGCGGCCGCGGCTCGCGATCCAGGAGGGCAACCGCGGCCTGACCATGCAGCGCCTGCGCGGGCGCCTCGACGTCGACCGCTCCGAGCTGAGCCGGGTCCGCATCGTCCGCTACCCGCGTCTCGGCCGCCGCGTCCCGATGCTCGAGATCGACGTGCGACCGCCCGGGTCCGATGACGACCGGCTGATCATCTTCGGTCGCTGGGATCTCGGCGCCGATCCGACCGTCGTCTTCGAGGAGCTGAACTCCCGCGGCCTGGTCCCGCCGGACCGTCGCACCACTCCCTGACGACGGGGAACCCCGCCGGTCCGACCGGAGGCCGGGGCCCTCCACCGCGGCCGCCGCGGCGTCAGAGACCCAGTTCGCTCCGCAGTTGCACGATCCGCATCGCGACGACACCGACGGTGACGACGACGACCGCGGCGAACCCGACCCAGCCGAGGGTGCGGGCCTGCTTGCGCTGCTGCGGATCACCGGCCAGGCCGGGTGCGTACATGAACACCGCGGTGGCCGCGGCGCCCGCGACCAGTCCGCCGAGATGTCCCCACAGCGAGATGCCGGGGATCGTGACACTGATGATGACGTTCAGCGCGATGACCGCGAGGACGGGTCCGGGACTGCGGCGCATCCGCAACAGGATCACCGCCTGCGCGCCCATCAGGCCGAACACCGCGCCCGATGCGCCCGCGGTGACCGCGTCGATCTGGAATGCCATCACCGCGGCCGAACCGCCGAGGATGGACACCAGATACACCGCCAGGTACCGGGCCCGACCCAGAACCAGTTCGGTGTCCCGGCCGATCACCCACAGGGCGAACATGTTGACGGCCAGGTGCAGCAACCCGAAGTGCAGGAAACCGCTGCCCAGGACGCGGACCAGGTCCCCGTTGGCGACGGCAGGCGGCCACAGCGCCCAGTCGTTGAACAGCACCGACCCGCGGTGGTTGTCGCTGATGTTCCCGGACTGCGCGACGGTGACCGCGAAGGCGAGGGCGTTGAGCGCGATCAGGACGTACGTGACGATCGGTGTCGGCAGCCCGGCACGGACCGGGGCACCGGCGGCGGTGCGGACGGTCGCGGTCTGGCGGTTCGCCGCGGCGACGCAGTCGACGCAGTGCTGACCGACCGAGGCCATGTGCAGGCATTCGGGGCAGGCGGGGCGTCCGCAGCGCGTGCAGGACAGTCCCGTGGGACGGTCCGGGTGCCGCACGCACCGCGGTTGGGGCGGGATGCCCTCGCCGGGCCCACCGCCCCAACCGGGGTTCGTCATCTGGTTCCTCGGTCGATCAGGAGATGGTGATGCTGTTGATCACGACCGGCTCGACGGGGCGGTCGGAACGGTCGACCGGGGTCGCCGAGATGGCGTCGACGACCTTCTTCGACTCCTCGTCGACGACCTCACCGAAGATGGTGTGGCGACGGTTCAGGTGCGGGGTCTGGCCGGTGGTGATGAAGAACTGCGAGCCGTTCGTGCCCGGGCCGGCGTTCGCCATCGCCAGCAGGTAGGCGCGGTCGAACTGCAGCTCGGGGTGGAACTCGTCGGCGAACTTGTAGCCCGGGCCGCCGCGGCCGGTGCCGGTCGGGTCGCCGCCCTGGATCATGAAGCCGTCGATGACGCGGTGGAAGATCGCCCCGTCGTAGAACGGGCCGGACTTCTCACCCTTGGCGTTCTCGGTGGTGTAGTCGGCGGATCCGTCGGCGAGGCCGACGAAGTTGGCGACCGTCTTCGGCGCGTGGTTGCCGAACAGGGCGATCTTGATGTCGCCACGGTTGGTGTGCAGCGTTGCGGTTGCGGTCTGATTCGGTGTGCTCACCCCTCCATGGTGCCATTCACACGCACCTCTGGTGCCATTCACACGCACCTCTGGTGCCATTCACACGCACCTCTGGTGCCACTCACACAGCACGGACATGTGGGACAGTGGAGCAATGACTCGCGCTACCAAGCAGTCCCCCGCCCCGGCACCGGTCGAGCTCGAAGACGAATTCGACACCCACGCACCGGTTCTGACGACGTCCGGAACCGATTCCACCGACCCCGGCATGGCGCTGCGGCTGGCGAAGGCCTCCGCGCTCGGCGTGCTGAAGGGTGCCGGCGGTCTGGTCAAGGGCGGTGGCACGGTGAGCGCCTACCTTCTCGGCCTCGGGTACTCGATGGCGAAGTCGGCGTTGTCCCGGCCCAGGCATGCCGCCGCGGCCCCGCTGACCGACGAGAACGTCGTCGCTGCTGCGGTCGCCCCCGACCACCGCGGCGGCCGGTTCCGTCGGATCGCGGTGGTCGGCGCGCTCGGCGTCGCCGTCGCCGCGGGTGTCGCGGTGTGGCGACTGCGACGCGCGGAGCCGGCACCGGTCGCGGACCAGCCGCCGAGCCTGCGCGACCTCGAGGCCGTCGAGCAGTAGCGGTTTCACGTGGAACGGGCCCGGCACCTTCACAAGGTGCCGGGCCCGTTCGCTGTGGCGTGGAGGACCGGTCAGCAGTTGCCGGCCGTGGGCACGCCGTTGAACCTGTCGAGCATGAACTGGGAGCCCTCGGGCAGGCCGAGGACGATCGGCGCGGCATGGTTGACGCCGAGACCCGTCCCGAGCGCGGGCAGCGGGTTCTCGGAGAACTGGATGGTCGCCCCGCGGGCACACCAGTCGCGGGCGAGCTGGGCGGCCTGTCCGTACGGCACAACGTCGTCGTGGACGCCGGACTGCACCAGGACCGGGGCGGACGGTGTCAGCCTGCCGATCCTCTGCCGGTCGAGCAGGTCCTTCGCGACCGGCATCCGATCCAGCACCACCGACAGCGACTCGCCGGTGCGGGTGTAGTCGCTGGTCCGCTGGAATCCGAACGCCGCCGCGGATTCGGCGATGCACTGGTCGGCGACGCGCGTGAGCATGTCCCGGCCACGGTCGTTGACCTCGGCCTCCAGCGAGTCCCGCAACTCCGGGTACGCCTGCACGAGGCTGTTGATCGCGTAGCCGATGGCCCCGGTCAGGGAGGATCCGTCGATCTCCCGCAGCGTGGCGACGAGGTCTGCCGGCGGCGCACCCGCATAGGTGCCCCTGACGTCGAGTTCGGGCGCGTATTGCGGGGCGAGCTCGGCGGCCGCGGCAGCCGCGCCGCCGCCCTGGGAGTAACCCCAGAAGCCGACCGGGCCGTCCGGGGTGATGGCGGTGTCCGGCAGCGCCTGCGCGGCACGGACGGCGTCGAGGACGGCGTGCGCTTCGGCGGCGCGGTTGACGTAGGTGTGCACGCCATCGGTCCCGAGGCCCTCGTAGTCGGTGACGACGACGGCGATGCCGCGCAGGAGGAGGTTGTTGACGGCGAGGATCTCGTACTCGACCATCGGGGCCAGGTGCTCGTCGACGTTGATCGGCTGCCCGAAGAGCTTCGACGGCGCGCACTGGTCGCCCTGACCATGGGTGCCGACCGCCAGGCTGACGAGCGGCCGCTCCCCCGCCCCGGTCCACGGGGTCTGCGGATCGAAGTAGGTGCCGGTGACGGCGATCGGCGCGCCGTTGGCATCGGCCGTGCGGTACATGATCCGGGTCGCGTCGGCCGGGAAGCCACCTGTGGTGTTCGGGACGCGCAGTGCGAGAGCGGCCGGCTCGGTCCGGACCAGGTCGCCCGGGGCGGCGGGCAGCGCGGACGGTGTGCCGTAGAAGTCCGCCGGTGCGGCTGCGGCGTTCGTGGCCGTTGCCGTCACCGCTCCGACCATCAGCGCCGCCGCGAGAACGACGCGCACTCCCCTGCTGTTCACCACTCCCAGACCCCCAATTTATGTTACTTGCAGTAACAGATTGATCGGGACGGTAACACAGCGCAAGCAGCTTGGTAAGAGGCCGAACCGCGACCTCCCGGATCACGAGCCGATGTCAGCCCGAACAACAGCGTGACCAGGACGTGAACCGACGGTGACCGAAGATCATCGCTACACAGACTTGTTCACATTTCCACAGGACAACCTGGGTAAATCGGTCATTCGCCGGGGCATCCCCATCCCGGACCGCCTGCGGAGGAAACAGAACACCCCGCACCGACGAGGTGCGGGGTGTTCGTCGAAGCTGTGAAATTTGTGGAGCCTAGGAGATTCGAACTCCTGACATCTGCCTTGCAAAGGCAGCGCTCTACCAACTGAGCTAAGGCCCCGTCCCGCGTCAGCGGTTGGTTACCTCGTGCCAGACGTCCTCGCTGCGCTGCTGCGAGCGCAGCTTGGTGAGGCCGAAGATCACTGCCGCAGCTGTCGCGATGACCAGCAGAATCTTCATGCTCGAACCCTTCGTCGGCACGGGGAGTGGGCCTAGGAGGACTTGAACCTCCGACCTCTTCCTTATCAGGGAAGCGCTCTAACCGCCTGAGCTATAGGCCCGTGACCGGCCCGATTGATCGTGTCTCTCGAACCGAGGCATGACACTACCCCACCGACCCGCAGCCACCAAAATCGGGCCGGTGGGGACGCAAAAGACCAGGTCAGTCACGGTTCGCGAGCGACCAATCGGTCACGGTTCGCGAGGAGCGACCAGTCAGTCACGGTCTGCCAGAGTCACCTCGACACCGCCGACGAGGTCGGTGCAGAGGTTGTAGATGAACGCGCCGACGGTCGCGAGCGCTGTGAACAGCACGATGTTGATGCCGCCGATCAGCGCCGAGTAGCCGAACACCTGGCCGGCCGTCACCAATCCGGAGTCGGAGGACTCGGACACGATGTCGGTGAACGCGTTGTTCAGCCGGTCCCACACGCCCATGCCGTCGAGCACGATGTAGAGGAACCCGACCGCGAACATCCACACGAAGAACATCGCCACCGACAGCACCAACGCCACCTTGAGCGTGGACCACGGGTCGACCTTGCGGATCTGCACGGAGGCCCGCAGCGGATCCCCGACCGGGGTGGTCGCGGCGACCATCACGGACGGCTTCTTGCCCGGCGCCTTCTCCGCTGCGACCGGCGTCGGATGCTTGACCTCCGACAGGTCCGGCAGATCCTTCGCGAGATCCTCGCGGTCGATGTGCCGGGTCGGGCCGTCGATCACCGCGGCCTTCGCCTGCGCGGCCTGCTTCTGTGCCGCCCGCGCCGGATCGGCGGCCGAACGCTGCCCGTTCGGACGTGCGGCAGCCTGCTGAGCTGCGGACTGCGCAGCGGCGGGCTTGCCGGCAGCAGCGGGCTTACCGGCCACCGGCTGGGCAGCGGTCGGATTACCGGCCACCGGCTGGGTCGGATTACCGGCCGCAGGCTGGGCAGCGGTCGGGCCGGCGGGCTTTCCCGCCGCCGGCTGGGCACCCGCCTGGGTGCCGCGCTGCCACGGCGGGGTCTGGGCACCGGGGCGCGCCGCCCCGGCCGCGGGTCGGCCCGCAGCCGGCTGCTGCGGGGCCTTCCCGGCCTGCTCCGGGCGCTGCGGCACCTGACCGGTCGGTGCGGGCGGGACGGCCCGACCGTTGGTCTGCGTCTCCGGCCCGGACTTGGCCTGGGCCGCGGCCTGTGCACCCGACGCGGGCTGGGCCGACGGTCCACCCGGGGCGCCCGCCGCGGGTGCCCCGGTCTTGGCCGCGGGCGCCTTCGTGGTGGGCGCGTCGGCACCCGCCGCCCGCGGTGCGGCCGGCGCCGAAGTCGGCTGCCCCGCGGGAACGTCCTTCGCCGCGGGCTGCGCAGGTTGCGACGTCACCGGGGCGGCCTTCGCCTCGGGCGCCTTCGGATCCCCGGATCCGGGAACCGCAGGCCCGGACGGTGTTCCCTTCCCGGACGCGGCGGCGGGCGCCACCGGTTCGGGACCCGGCCGACCCGACGCGGAACCGTTCGCGGCCGGGGCCGCGGACGCCGCCCCGTTCGCGGCCCCGGTGGGCCCGGTCTTCGCGGCGGGAGGCTGCTGCCCCTGCGCGGCGGGACCCGCCGGGTTCGGCCGGTCACTGCCGGGCTGGTGGGGAGTGCTCACTTACGACTCCTTCGCTGCATCGGTCGCGGCGGCGTCGGACTCCTCCGGTTCGTCGGCGTTGCGCGCGATCGCGAGCAAGTTGTCGCCGTCCCCGAGGTTCATCAACCGCACGCCCTTGGTCTGACGGCCGGCCTTGCGCACCTGCTTGGCCGCCGTACGGATCACGCCCCCACCGGAGGTGATGGCGTACAGCTCGTCGTCGTCTTCGACGATGAGCGCTCCGACCAGGGTGCCACGCTTGGGGTCGTACTGGATCGTGAGTACGCCCTTGCCGCCGCGACCCTGGACCGGGTAGTCGTCCATCGGGGTGCGCTTGGAGTAACCGCCGGACGTCGCGACCAGCAGGTACGTGCCCTCCTTGACGACGTTCAGCGACAGCAGCGCGTCGTCCCCGTTGAACCGCATGCCCTGCACACCGGACGTGGCACGACCCATCGGGCGCAGCGCCTCGTCCGTCGCGGAGAACCGGATCGACTGTCCCTGCTCGGAAACGAGCAGCAGGTCGTCGTCCGCGGAGCACAGCACCGCACCGACCAGCTCGTCCTCACCGCGCAGGTTGATCGCGACGATGCCGCCGGACCGGTTCGAGTCGAAGTCCGACAGCTTGGACTTCTTGACCAGGCCGTTGCGGGTCGCGAGCACCAGGTACGGGGCATCCTCGTACGACTTGATGTGGATGATGCCCTGGATCCGCTCGTCCGGCTGGAACGCCAGCAGGTTCGCGACGTGCTGGCCGCGGGCGGTGCGGGAGGTCTCCGGCAGCTCGTACGCCTTGGCGCGGTAGACCCGGCCCTTGGTGGTGAAGAACAGCAGCCAGTCGTGGGTCGAGCAGACGAAGAAGTTCTTGACGATGTCGTCCTGCTTGAGCTCCGCGCCCTTGACGCCCTTTCCACCACGCTTCTGCGAGCGGTACAGGTCGGTCTTGGTGCGCTTGGCGTACCCGGTCTCGGTGATCGTGACGACCACGTCCTCGCGGGCGATCAGGTCCTCGTCGGAGACGTCGCCGTCGGCGGCGATGATGCGGGTGCGGCGGTCGTCGCCGTACTTGTCGACGATCTCCTTGAGCTCGTCGCGGACGATCGCGCGCTGACGCTCCGGCTTGGCGAGGATGTCCTGGTAGTCGGCGATCTCACGCTCGATCTCGGCGAGCTCGTCGACGATCTTCTGTCGTTCGAGGGCGGCGAGGCGGCGCAGCTGCATCGCCAGGATGGCGTCGGCCTGGATCTCGTCGACGTCGAGCAGGTTCATCAGGCCCGCGCGGGCGATGTCGACGGTCTGCGACGCCCGGATCAGGGCGATGACCTCGTCGAGCGCGTCCAGCGCCTTGACCAGACCGCGCAGGATGTGGGCCCGCTCCTCGGCCTTGCGCAGCAGGTACCGGGTGCGGCGGATGATGACTTCGAGCTGGTGGGCCGTGTACAGCCGGATCATCTGGTCGAGGCGCAGCGTGCGCGGCACCCCGTCGACGATCGAGAGCATGTTGCAGCCGAACGTGGTCTGCAGCTGGGTGTGCTTGTAGAGGTTGTTGAGCACCACCTTCGCGACCGCGTCCCGCTTGACGGTGACCACGATGCGCAGGCCGGCCCGGTCCGAGGACTCGTCGTGGATGTCGGAGATACCGGCGATCTTCGCGTCCTTGACCTGCTCGGCGATCGCGTTGACGAAGTTGTCCGTGTTGACCTGGTACGGCAGTTCGGTGATGACGATCGTGGCCTGGCCCTTGGCGTTCTCCTCGATCTCCACGACGCCGCGCATGCGGACCGAGCCCCGGCCCGTGCGGTACGCGTCCTGGATGCCCTGGCCGCCGACGATCAGGCCCGCGGTCGGGAAGTCCGGCCCCTTCACCCGCTCCATCACGGCTTCGAGGGTGGTTTCCTCGTCCGCGTCCGGGTTGTCGAGCGCCCAGTAGATCGCCTCGGCGACCTCACGCAGGTTGTGCGGCGGGATGTTCGTGGCCATACCGACGGCGATGCCGTTGGAGCCGTTGATCAGCAGGTTCGGGATGCGGCTCGGCAGAACCGTCGGTTCCTGCGTCTTACCGTCGTAGTTGGGGGCGAAGTCGACCGTCTCGTGGTCGATCTCGCGCAGCATCTCCATCGCGAGCGGCGTCAGACGGCACTCGGTGTAGCGCATGGCTGCGGCGCCGTCGTTGCCTCGGGATCCGAAGTTGCCCTGGCCGTCGACCAGCGGATAACGCAGCGACCACGGCTGCGCCATACGCACGAGGGTGTCGTAGATGGAGGAGTCGCCGTGCGGGTGGTAGTTACCCATGGTGTCGGCGACAGGTCGCGCGGACTTCACGTAACCGCGGTCCGGCCGGTAGCCGTTGTCGTACATCGCGTAGAGCACGCGCCGATGCACGGGCTTGAGACCGTCACGCACGTCCGGAAGGGCGCGGCCCACGATCACGCTCATCGCGTAGTCGATATAGCTGGACTGCATCTCCTGCTGGATGTCCACCGGCTCGACGCGATCGTGCCCCGGTTCGTCCGGCGGCATCGTGGTGTCAGTCATCGGCTCCTCTTCTTCTCAGCTTCTGTGGTGCCGGGTGCGACGGCCGCGGGCAGAGCCCGCGAACCCGGGGCGACGGTCGACATCGAAAGCGCATGCTCCCTTCCGTCCCGCGTCGCACAACTACACAAGTCTATAGGTGCTGGTCAGCCGGAAGCGGCAGCCGTGGCTGGTTGTCGCCGAACACCCCGTCACGGGGAGACCGGTCAGGGCTGCCGCTGGTCCGCGTCCTGCTGGATCCACAGGCGGGCCTGCGCCTCCAGTTCCGCGGTCGCCCGGTCGGAGGCCATCAGCAGCGCGACGGTCGGAACCGTCAGGATCAGCATCCCGACCACGAACGCAGGGAACAGGATCCCGAACACCTCGACCCCGGGCGGGGTCGGCGAAATGCCGTCGAGCCGGACCCGCAGCGCCGCCATCATCGCCCCGTGCATCACCACCGGGGCCACCGCGACCGCGATCGACCCACCGGCGAGGACCACCCGTGGCACGTCCGCGGCCGCCATCCACAGCACGCCGATCGACGCGATGACGGCGACCACTCCCGCGACGGAGATCAGGGCGGCATCCATGTAGGTCCGACCCTGCACCTCGATGGCCTTCATCGCGACGTAGTAGCCGGCCGTCAGACCGAGTCCCATGACCACCGCACCCGACATCACCTTGACGATGCGGGTGTCGCTGTCGGACTCGACTTCATCCGCGGAGCGCGGGCTGCTGATCAGCAATCCGGCCACCGTGGCGAGCAGGCACAGGACCAGCGATCCCACGACCCGGACCGGGTCGTAGCGCACCGCGCTGCCGTCGACCGCGAATCCGGCCGTCGTCACGACGTTCGCGAGCCAGAACGACACTCCCCCGATCGACAGCGCGGCGACCAGCATCCAGAGCCGACGCCGGTTGGCGGCGTAGGCGGCGCGCCGCGCGCATGCGATCCCCACGTACGTGCCGACGGCCGCGGTCCCGACGGCGAGGAAAACGACCCAGAGTCCCATCGACAGGTGGTGCACAGCTTGGTCCGACATGCTTGCGGCTCGCCGCCTTTCGGTGTGGTCGGGCCCATCGGTGTGGGATGTCGCGCAGTCAGGCGACAGGCTGACCGAGCCGCCGCAGCGCGTACTCGGTGACGGCGACCAGCGCGCCCTTCGCGGATTCCCGGTTGCGGGCGTCGATGGACATGATCGGCACCTCGGCGGAGACCGCCAACGCCTGCCGGATCTCCTCGTGCGGGTACCTCGGCGAGTCGTCGAATTCGTTGATCGCCACCAGGAACGGCAGGCTGCGGGCCTCGAAGAAGTCGACGGCCGCGAACGACTCGTCGAGTCGTCGGGTGTCGATCAGGACGACCGCGCCGATCGCTCCCCGGATCAGGTCGTCCCACATGAACCAGAAACGGTTCTGACCGGGCGTCCCGAACAGGTACAGCACCAGATCCTCGGCCAGGCTGATCCGGCCGAAGTCCATGGCCACCGTGGTGGTGGCCTTGTTCGGGGTGGCGCTGAGGTTGTCGACGCCGTCCGAGGCGTTGGTGACCAGCGCTTCCGTTCTCAGTGGCACGATCTCGGAGACCGACCCGACCAGGGTTGTCTTGCCGACACCGAAACCACCGGCAACGACGATCTTGGTCGAGGTCACCCGGCTGGGCCGAGGATCAGAGCTTGCGAAGTCCACCGAGGACCCTTTCGATCAGTTCACGACGATCGTTGTCGCTCGAATCGTCCTGAAGGGTTGCCTGGATCCGGACGTGGCCGGCCTCGACGAGATCGGCCACCAGCACCCGGGCCACGCCGATCGGAACGCCCACGCGGGCGGCGATCTCGGCCACCGACGGCGATTGGACACACAGTGCCACGATCGCCGCATCGACGTCGCCGAGTTCGAGAGTCCGGTTCTCGGGGTCCGGCAACGACTGGATCAACGCTTCGATGGCCAGCTCCACCTTGGGCTTCGTGCGTCCCGAGGTGAGCGAGTAGGGCCGGACCAGGCTCGGTCCGGACCCACCGTGGGCGTTCATGTACGGCTCGTCCATCGTGTCTCCCGGCTCAGGTGCCGATCGACGAACGCGGCACCGCCTGGACGGACGCGCCGACCCGGTCGACGAGCAGTGCCATCTCGTAGCCGACTTGGCCGATGTCGCAGTTGGTGGAGGTCAGTGCCGCGAGGTGCGAACCGTCGCCGACGCTCATCAGCAGCAGGTAGCCGTGCTGCATCTCGACGACGGATTGCAGCACTCCGCCACCGTCGAACAGGTTCGAGACACCGGCGGACAGGCTGGCCAGCCCGGACGTGACGGCGGCGAGCTGCTCGGCCCGGTCGGTCGGCAGGTGTGCGCTGCCGGCCATCAGGAGACCGTCCGCGGAGACGAGGACCGCATGCGAGACGCCCGGCACGTCGCGGGCGAAGTTCGACACGAGCCAGTCCAGCGGATGGCCGTCGGACACCAGGTCGCTGCTCATCAGTCTCCTCCGTTGCTGTTGCGTTCGACGGTGCCGGCGGCACGGCCCGCGCGAATTCCCATTTGATGACGGCTGAGGTTCTCACGGACGGCCTCCGGGTCTCGCACCCGACTCCGCGCCGCCGCCGACTCCGCGCTGCCCGGCACGAGACGCCGTCCCGGGGTCCGCTGCGGCAGACCCGACTCGGTCCGGCCGTCGATCGGGGCTTCGGCGGCACGACCCGCCGCCTGCCAGCCCTCGTCGGACGCGGAATTCCAGGACCGTCCCTGGCTGCGCTCTTCGGTCGGGTCCGTCAGCCAGTCGGACACCATGCCCGAGAAGATGGGCGTTCCGGTGGCCGTGACATCTTGCGTCGCACCGGGATTCGGCCGGTTCTGGAAGAACGACGCGGTCTTGACCGGGTTGCTCCGGTAGCGGTGCCGGGTACCCGGCGCGGACTCGTCCGACGGGAACTCCGGGCTCGGGGCCACGGGGGGCGCCACGACCGGCGGTGCCTGGACCGCGGGGGCGGCCGTCTCCGGACGCGGCGCGCCGCTGGCGCCGGGTGTGCGTTGCGGGAGTCCTGCGGTCGCACCCGGCACCCGCTGCGGCAGGCCGCCGGCCGGAGCGCTCACGGGGTTCGCCGGAGGCACGGGCGACTCGACCGGCCGTGCCGACGCGGCGGGAGCGGGGGCCGGAGCCGGTGCGGAACGGGTCGGCACGGCCGGCGTCGGCCCCGTGACGAGCTGCGGCATCGCGCCCGACTGGACGACGGTCACCTGCGGCAGAGCGCTGGTCTCGATTCGCTGCTGCGGACCGGTCAACTCCATCTCCACCGGCGACATCAGCAGCGTCGCCGGGATGTGCACGCTCGCGGTGATGCCCTGTTCGCGGCCCTCTCGCATCGAGTGCCGCAGCCGGACGGTCAGGCCGTGCCGTGCCGCGAGCCGACTGACCACGAACAGGCCCATGTGACGCGCCGTCTCGGGTCCGATCTGGCCGCCGGAGGCGAGGCGTTCGTTGATCACCGCGAGATCCGCGGCCGGGATGCCGATGCCCTGGTCGGTGACCTCGAGCAGGACCCCGCCGTCCGCCGCCCGGGCGAAGGCGATCCGCACCTTGGTGTCCGGCGGAGACGCTCGCAGCGAGTTGTCGAGCAGCTCGGCGAGCAGGTGCATGATGTCGGTCGCGACGCCACCACCGAGGGCACCGTGCGGGGTCGGCCCGACCTGGACGCGCTGGTACTCCTCGACCTCGGACATCGCGGCACGCACCACGTCGCCGAGCTGAACGGGCGCCGACTGGGTGCGCCGGGTCTGGGTGCCGGAGAGGATGAGCAGGTTGTCGCCGTTTCGGCGCATGCGTGCGGCCAGGTGGTCGAGCCGGAACAGGCTCTCCAGACGCTTCGGGTCCTTCTCCTCGAACTCGAGGGTCTCGATCAGACCGAGCTGCTGGTCGACGAGGGACTTCGAGCGGCGAGCCAGGGTCTCGAACATGTCGCCGATCTGAAGTCGCAAGCTGGCCTGCTCACCGGCGAGTTTGAGGGCCTGGGCGTGGATGTCGTCGACGGCGCGGGCCAGCTGCCCGATCTCTTCGGTGGTCTGGACGGGGACCGGTTCGAAGTGCTTGACCGCCTCCGCGTCACCGGTCATGACCCGGTCGATCGCCTCGGGCAGGTCCTTGCGGGCCACCTGCAATGCACCGAAGCGGAGCCGGCGGACCGGGCCGACCAGTGACCGGGAGACGAGCAGGGCCAGCACCAATGCCGCGAGCAGCGTGGCGAGAACGATGGCCGCGTCACGCAGGGCGGCCGAGCGGGTCTCGTCGGCTCGCGTGTTGACGGTGGTGGAGATGGCGTCGGCGGCCTCGTTCACCAGCGAGCTGTAGATCGCCACGCTCTTGACCAGCGAGTCACGCAGTTCGAGCTGCGGCATGGTTCCACCGAGGGACGAGTCGATCAGCTGCAGTCGCGTGTGCACACCGTTCCGCAGGTCGTCGAGCTTGTCCTCCGCGCCGGGGAAGGAGCGGCCCAGCGAGTCGATCATCGCGATCTCGGCACCGGAGGCGGTGATCAGGTCGGTGAGCGACCCGTTGGAATTCTTGATCAGCACCAGTGCCGCGGTGACCTGGTCGGCGAGACGACGCTGCGCGGACCAGGCGTCCACCAGGTGGGTGTGCGCCGTGATGACCTCGCGGTCGTCGATCGGCGCGACGATGGAGTCGATGACGCTGGTGAGATCCTGGCGGATGACCGTCGTGCGGGCCGGCAGATCGGCGGGCATCGGCGCACCGGACTTCATGCCGGCCAGGATCTCTTCGATGGCACGGATGTTGGCCTGGAGCTGATCGGTGACCGCAGCAGGCATCTCGGGGTTGGCCGCGTCCGCCTTGGCCCTCTCGAGCGACTTCTCCGCGTCCGCGATGTCCTCGGGCTGGAGCGTGCTGGAGTTGTAGGCGGCAGAGAGAAGGCCGAAATCGGTGCCGAGCCGGACGATGTTCGGGACGGCCGCGACCTGGTCCGCCGCCGAGCTGTAGTTCACGGCGCGGCTCAGCTCGTCCTGGACCCGCAGGCCACCGAGCACCATGGCGACGGTGAGGGGGATCGCGAGCACTGCGGTGACCTTCCACCGCAGTCCCCAACCCTCGAGGTTCCAGAGCCTGCGTGCAGGCGGTGCTTGTTCGTTCATCTCTCCAACGGCTCACTTTCCACCCAGGTCCGGTACCGGTCCGCCGACCTGCACCGTCCTCCCCTACCACCGAGTGCTCTCACGGGCGCCGAATCAGACTGCTGGGCGATACCGGAGTGTAGATGCTGGGAACCGGTCGCAGAAGTGCGAATGTACCCATTTGGTTATCGTGTCGTTATCAAATCGGGCGCGGCCTCAATCACATGATGCCTCGTGAGCATCATCCGTCACTCCCGATTCACGTTTACCCCCACGGGGGCCATTTGCCACCAACAAGGCCGCACATCGGTGTGACATGTATCACCTCGATGTGCGGCCTCGTTAGTAACGCTCAGACGTCCAGGAAACGGACATCCTTCGCGTTACGGGTGATGAAGCTGCGCCGGGCCTCGACGTCCTCGCCCATCAGGACGCTGAACAGTTCGTCGGCCGCAGCGGCGTCGTCGAGGGTGACCTGCCGCAGGACGCGTACCGACGGGTCCATCGTGGTCTCCCAGAGTTCCTTGGCGTTCATCTCGCCCAGACCCTTGTAGCGCTGGATACCGTCGTCCTTGTTGATCTTCTTGCCCGCCGCGAGACCGGCCTCGAGCAGCCCGTCCCGTTCGCGATCCGAGTAGGCGAACTCCGGCTCGGTCCGCTGCCACTTGAGCTTGTACAGCGGCGGCATCGCCAGGTAGACGTGGCCGTGCTCGATCAGCGGACGCATGAAGCGGAAGAGCAGCGTCATCAGCAGGGTCGAGATGTGCTGGCCGTCGACGTCGGCGTCGGCCATCAGCACGATCTTGTGATACCGCAGCTTGCTGATGTCGAACTCGTCGTGGATGCCGGTACCGAACGCGGTGATGATCGACTGGACCTCGGCGTTCTTGAGGACGCGGTCGATGCGGGCCTTCTCGACGTTGATGATCTTGCCGCGCAGCGGCAGGATCGCCTGGTACATCGAGTCGCGGCCGGACTTGGCCGAGCCGCCGGCCGAGTCGCCCTCGACGATGTAGATCTCGCACTTGCTCGGGTCGTTGGAGCGGCAGTCGGCCAGCTTGCCGGGCAGGCCGCCGATGTCGGTGGCGCTCTTCCGGCGAACCAGTTCGCGTGCCTTGCGGGCGGCGGTGCGCGCCTGCGCCGAGGACACCGCCTTGTTCACGATCGTCTTCGCATCGGCCGGGTTCGACTCGAACCAGTGCGCGAGGTGCTCGTTGCACGCCTTCTGCACGAACGACTTGACCTCGGTGTTGCCGAGCTTGGTCTTGGTCTGGCCCTCGAACTGCGGCTCGCCGACCTTGACCGAGATGATCGCGGCCAGTCCCTCGCGGATGTCGTCACCGCTGAGCTCGGGATCCTTGTCCTTGACCAGCTTCTTGTCCTTGGCGTACTTCTTCACCACCGACGTCAGGGCCGCACGGAAGCCCTCCTCGTGCGTTCCGCCCTCGTGGGTGTTGATGGTGTTCGCGAAGGTGTGCACCGACTCGGAGTAACCGGAGTTCCACTGCATCGCGATCTCGAGCTCGTGCCCGGTGCCCTTGGCGGTGAACCCGACAACGGAGTTGTGGATGGGCTGCTTCGCGCGGTTGATGAACCGGACGTAGTCCTCGAGGCCACCCGGGTAGTGGTAGACGCGGGACTTGACCTTGTGAACGGGGGCCGCCGATTCGGCCTCGCTCTCCGTCGCGGTCTTCGGCGCGTCCGCAGTCGTGCTGACGACGTCGTCGGTGATCTCCTCCTCCGCGACGCGCTCGTCGGTGAGGGTGATGGTCAGGCCCTTGTTGAGGAACGCCATCTCCTGCAGGCGACGCGCAACCGTCTCGAAGTTGTAGTTCGTGGTTTCGAAGATCTCCGGGTCCGCCCAGAACCGGACGGTGGTGCCGGTCCGTTTCGTCGGCTCCCCCTGGATCAGCTCGCCCGGCACCGCCTTGGTGTAGGTCTGGAACCAGTGGTGTCCGTCGGTGTCGATCTCGACCTCGAGCTTCGTCGACAGCGCGTTCACGACGGAGATGCCGACGCCGTGCAGACCACCGGACACCGCATAGGCGTCGGAGTCGAACTTGCCGCCTGCGTGCAGCTGGGTGAGCACGACCTCAACGGTCGGGGCGCCCGAGGCGTGCATGCCGACCGGGATGCCACGGCCGTCGTCGACCACCTCGATGCCGCCGTCCGCGAGCATCGTGACCTCGACCTTGGTGGCATGACCGGCCATCGCCTCGTCGACCGAGTTGTCGACGACCTCCCAGATCAGGTGGTGCAGACCGCGCTCCCCCGTGGAGCCGATGTACATGCCGGGACGTTTACGGACCGCCTCGAGACCCTCGAGGACGGTGATCGAGGAAGCGCCGTACTCCTTGTTACCAGTGCTCTTGTCTGACTTCTGGGCAGCCACGGGAGGTGTGCTCTCCTTCTCGTTCACACGACGGTCCCCCGCACGACGGTCGATCGCGCGAACGGTTTCGCCGGCATGGCGATCGCGGCCGGCGACGCGGCCGCGAGGTACCGAACCATCCTACTGGTTGACCCGGACAGCAGGGCACCTGCGACACCCCTGAGCTGCCCGTAGACGCAGTTTCGGCGACTCGGCCACCCCGGGAAGACCGTCAGGCGGTGACCGCGGAGCCGTTCGTTTGCGGACGTGCGATCACGTCCTCCACGAAGCTCGCGGTCAGCCGCGCGATGTCCGGCGCGTGTGAGAGCGGAGCCCAGTGCCCGGCCGGGATCTCGACGCGCCGCAGGTCAGAGGCCCAGCGGGCGGTTTCCTCGAAGGCGAACGGCAGCACCGCCTTGTCCCTGGTGTTCACGATCAACTGCACCGGCACGTCCGTGCTGCGCTCACGAGGCCGCAGGAGCCGGTGCCGGGTGTTCGCGCGATAACGTTTGAGTCCGTTCGCGGCGTCCCGGCCGATCGTCACCGCCGGCCGCGCGAGTGTCGGCTCCATCCTGTCGAACAGGGACAGGAACAGCGGCCAGCGCGGAGCCAGCAGGCGGCCCGTGACCAGTTCCGGCACCACGGGTACGTGGAAGAGCAGCGCGTAGAACGATGCCGCCGCCTGCGCCAGCACCTGCCCGACACCCCGGGGGGTGGGATTGCGCAGGTTCCGCCGCATCCAGTGGCCGAGGTGGTCGAAGCACCATCCCGAGGTCGAGGTCAGCGACGCGATCCGCTCCCCCGCCCCGAGCGCGCACACCGCCTCCCACGACTCGAGCGACCCCCAGTCGTGCGCGAGCACGTGCACGGGCTCGCCGCGGCCGACCGCATCGATGACCGCGAACAGGTCGCTCGCGAGGCACTCGAGGTCGTAGTCGGCGACGGACCCCGGCGAGGTGGACCGACCGGCGCCGCGGGTGTCGTAGGTGACGACCCGGAACCGGTCCGTGAGCAGTCCGGCTACGTGATCCCACAGCAGGTGGGTGTCCGGCCAACCGTGTACGAGCACCAGTGTCGGGCCGTCGGGGTTCCCCTGCTCGAACACCGCGAGTTCGATGTCGCCGTTGCGGACCGTGGTCGCGACGGGGAGTGACGAGGGAATGTCGTTGGTGCCGTTTCTCATTCGTCGTTCCTTCGGGTTGTGGGTCTCAGAGATCGAGCACGAGGCGATCCCCGGCGGACCGGGACACGCAGATCAGCATCTCGTCGCGCTGCTGTTCGGGGGTGAGCCGCGATTCCCGGTGTTCGGGCGCGCCGGAGATGACCCGCACCCGGCAGGTTCCACAGAACCCCTGCTGACAGGAATAGCCGACCCCGGGCTGCCTCCGCCGCACCACCTCGAGCACCGACTCGTCGGCGGGCACCGTGAGAACCTCCCCACTGCGGGCCAGTTCGATCTCGAACGGAGCTCCGTCGAGAACCGTTGGAGCTCCAAATCTTTCGAGGTGCAGCGCGGCGGCAGGGGTGGACGCGAACGAGGTGCGCACGAGGTCGAGCATGGGAGCCGGGCCGCAGCAGTAGACCGCGCCGCCCGACACCGCCCGCCCGAGCAGGTCGGCCGCGGTCGGCAGTCCGTGTTCGTCGTCGGTTCGGACGAAAACCCTTTCCTGTTCCCATTTTTCGATCTCGTCGAGGAACGGCATCGTCGCCCGCGACCGGCCGGAGTACACGAGTTGCCAGTCCATCCCCAGGATGCGCGCCCGGCGGACCATCGCGATGACGGGGGTGATCCCGATACCGCCCGCAACGAACAACGCGCTGCCGTGCCCGACGAACGGGAAGCCGTTGCGGGGGCCGCGCACGGTGACGGTGGATTCCGGTTCGAGGGCGTGCATCTCCAACGAGCCGCCCCCGCCGTCCGGCACGGCCCGCACCGCGACCGTGTAGTGCGCGCGGTCGGCCGGGTCGCCGCACAGCGAGTACTGCCTGCGCCGACCCGACGGCAGGTGGAAGTCCAGGTGACATCCCGGCTGCCAGGCGGGCAGGTCGGTGCCGTCGACGGCGCCGAACGTGAGGGCGACGACGTTCCGGTCCCGGGCCACGATCCGCCGGTCCGTGACCACAAGGGTCATCGCGGAGTCGGGGCCCGGCCCGGCGTGCGTGGGGTCGTAGTCGCGGCGGCCGACCACCCCGACGTAGCGCTCGACGACCGCCTCGAGCGCACCCATCACCCGGTCGGGGCGGCCGCGACCGCGCAGATCCCGGGGAATCGTGGGCCTGGGTCGGTGAATCATCTTCGGCAACATCACTTCTCGTGCTCCGGACTCTTCAGCGGACAGCAGTCCGCGCGGCGGGCGAGGACGCGAGGTAGGCGACGGCCTGCGCGGTGGACCCCTCGTGGGACGGGTGGTATTCGCGCCGGAAGTACCGACTCATCCGCTTGACCAGGTCGGTCGCGGTCGGCAGCACCCCCCTCTTGCCGGCGGACCGGAAGTCCGACCAGTGCGGCCGCCGCCGGTGCGGCGCCCAGTTCGCGAGGTCGGGATCGTTGGCCATCAGGAACCGGGTACCGCGGATCCACAGGTAAACCAGCGCCGGCGTGGCCACCAGCTGCGTGCGCAGCCGCCGGGACTCACGTGTGTCGAAGTAGCGCATCACGTCGTACGCGACGGACCGGTGCTCGACCTCCTCCGCACCGTGCCACCGGAGCAGGTCGAGCATCGTCGGGTGCACACCGGCGCCGTCGAGGGCTCTCGCATTGAGAACCCAGTCCCCCAGGAACGCGGTGACGTGCTCGATCGCCGCGATCAGCGCGAGCCGCTCGACGAGGTAGTTCTCCCGGCGCCCGGCGGTGAGCGGCCGGGGGCCGAGGAGCGTGGTGAAGACCCAGTTCATCTGGTCCGTGTAGGCGGTGGTGTCCAACCCCTTCGCCCGCAGATGCTCGAGAACGCCGGAGTGGGCGTTCGAGTGCATCGCCTCCTGGCCGATGAAACCGGCGACGTCGTCGCGCAGCTTCTCGTCCTCGATCAGCGGGAGCGCTTCCTTGAACGTCTCGACGAACCAGTCCTCGCCGGCGGGCAGCAGGATGTGCATCACGTTGAACACGTGGGTGGTGAACGGATCCCCGTCGACCCAGTGCATCGGCAGATCCGACCAGTCGAACCGGACGTTGCGCGCGTGCAGCAGGAGATGATCGGGTTCGACGGCTTCGGCGGTCATGGTCGTTCCCCTTCCGGCGACGTGCGGCGTCGCCAGTGACACAGTTCACGAATTCAGGTAACTGTAACACTGGGTAATAGACAATCCCACCCCTCGAGGGGCCCGGATTCGGCTATCCGTAGGTGTCCCGCGGGCCGCGACCGCGAATGTGCCGCTCGCCCTTCCGCCAGCTGGGGGCCGTCGGCCCGGTTATCCGCAGGCTGGTGACCACACCGTCCCCGACCGCGGCCGCGATCTTCGCGAGGATCTGGGTCTGCATCAACCGCAGCTGCGTCGCCCACGCGGTGGATTCGGCGGCGACGCTGAGCACACCGTCCCGCAACGCCACGGGTTCCGCGTGTGCGGAGATGTCCTCCCCGACCACCTGCGGCCACCGTCCGAGCACCGTGCCCTCGGACACCCTCGGCGACCAGCCCCGGCTCTTCGCGACGGAACTGGCGAGGGCGCCGAACGGTTGCGGATCGCGGGCATCGGGACGCGCACCGGACCAGCCACGTCGGCCCGTCGTCCGAGCCCGGGGTTTCGGCGACGACCGGCCCTGGCCGACGGACTTCCCGCTGGCCTTCGCCGCGGCCCGGGCCTCCTCCAGCGCGCGCCGGGCCAGGTCGATGCCGCGCAGTTCCGGCTCTCCTCCACCGGCGCTCTCGCCCGCCGGTTTCGACTCAGCACTCATCGGCACTCCCTTCTCCTCTCGATCATCCCAGGCAGCCCGCCCGCGAGGGCTCCCCGACATCCGAGTGAACGGAAGCCGTCACTCGACGAGATCGACCGAACGCTTCCGTTCACTCCGCCGGCGGCAGTCAGCGGAGGGTCGAGGTGCGGCCGTCGGGCCGCTCGACGGCTTCGACCGCGAACCGGGTGGCGTCCAGTTCCTCCGGCACGTCCTCGGCAACGGCGGCCGTGATCAACACCTGCTCGGCGTCGGCCGCCACCTCGGCAAGAGCCCGCCGCCGCTTGCGGTCGAGTTCCGCGAAGACGTCGTCGAGCATCAGCACCGGGTCGGTACCGTCGGATCGCAGCAGGGAGAACGCCGCCAGCCGCAGCGACAGCGCGAACGACCACGACTCGCCGTGGCTGGCGAACCCCTTCGCCGGCTGGTCCCCCAGCCGGAGGTCGAGGTCGTCGCGGTGCGGCCCGACGAGGCAGACGCCGCGGTCGATCTCCCTGGGCCGCGCCTGGGCCAGTTCGTTCAGAAAGCATGCCTCGAGCAGTTCGACGTCGTCTCGGGTCCACTGCCGCTGCGGATCGGTCAGCTCCGGCGGCATCGACGCACCCAGACTCGACCGGTAGCCGATCGCCGCCGGCCGCGATTCCGGCGCGATGCGGGCATAGGACGCGGCCACGTGCGGGCCCAGTTCGGCGACCAGACGCATCCGGGCCGCCAACAACTCTGCGCCGTGCGCAGCGAGGTGGCCGTCCCAAACATCAAGGGTGGCAAGGGCACTCGTGCCATCACTCGCCCGGGTGCCACGCCGCAACGCCCCGCCGGCGGTCTTGAGCAACGCCGACCGCTGCCGCAGCACCTTGTCGTAATCCGCACGGACCGCGGCCATCCGGGGAATTCGGCTGCTGAGCAGTTCGTCGAGGAACCGGCGCCGCTCTCCCGGGTCGCCCCGGACCAGCGACAGGTCCTCCGGCGCGAACAGGACGCCGCGAAGCACTCCGAGGATCTCGCGAGGCCGGCGCAACGGTGAGCCGTTCATCCGAGCCCGATTGGCCTTGCCGTCGTTGATCTCGAGGTCGATCGCGAGCTCACGACCGTCGTTGACGACCACGGCCCCGATCTGCGCGGACGACGCCCCGGCCCGGATCAGGGGCGCATCCGTGGACACCCGGTGCGAGGACAACGTCGCCAGGTAGCCGAGTGACTCGAGCAGGTTGGTCTTGCCGTGACCGTTCGGGCCGAGGAACAGCGTGATCCCCGGCCCCGGCTCCAGGGTGACCGCATCCCACGATCGGAAGTCGCGGAGCGTGAACTTACGGACGAACACCCTATGGCTGCCCGGATTCCGAAATCCGTTGCACGGCATGGCCTCCGAACTGATTTCGCAGTGCGGAGACGGCCTTCATCGCCGGGGAGTCGGCCTGCCGCGACGCGAACCGTGCGAACAGCGCGGCCGAGATCACCGGGGCGGGCACGGCGTGCCGGATCGCCTCCTCCACGGTCCAGCGGCCCTCTCCGGAGTCCTGGGTGTATCCGGAGATCTCCGCGAACTCGGGATCCTCCGCGAGCGCCTTGACCAGCAGGTCCAGCAGCCACGACCGGACGACGGTGCCCTTCGTCCAGGCCCGCAGCACCCCGGGAACGTCGGTGACGAGGCCCTCCGCGTCGAGGAGTTCGTAGCCCTCGGCATAGGCGTGCATCAACCCGTACTCGATGCCGTTGTGGACCATCTTCGCGTAGTGCCCGGCTCCGACCGGTCCGGCGTGCACGAAGCCGTCGGCCCGCTCGCCCTCGGGCCGCAGTGCGTCGAAGATCGGCATCGCGCGAGCCACATCGGACTCCGCGCCGCCGACCATCAGCCCGTACCCGTTCTCGAGGCCCCACACCCCTCCGGAGACGCCGCAGTCGAGGAAGCCGATTCCGTTGCGCGCCAACAATTCCGCGTGTGGACCGTCCTCGGTGAACCGTGAATTTCCGCCGTCGACGACCAGGTCGCCGCCTTCGAGGATCTCGGTGAGCTCGGTCACGGTTTCGTGGGTGATCTGCCCGGACGGCACCATTACCCACACCACCCGAGGTGCCTCGAGGGCGGCCGCCAGCTCCGACAGCGAGGGAACGTCCGACACTTCGGGCCGCGGGTCGTACCCGACCACGTCGTGCCCGGCCCGACGCAACCGTTCGCGCATGTTGAAGCCCATTTTCCCGAGGCCGACCAGTCCCAGTTGCATCGGGCGGTTCCCTTCGGTCGAGGACGGAGAATGCGGTGACGGTTGCCGTTCGGCGATCAGCCCGGGAGCCGGACCGGCATCAGCAGGTAGGTGTAGTCACTGTCGGGCGCGGCGAACGTCCCGCTCTCCCCCGGCTGCGGCTCCTCTTCCGCGGCCGGACGCAGCACGGCCGGACGGCTCGGGGTGGTGAACCCGAAGGTGACCCGGTCGCTGTGCAGCGAGGTCAGACCCTCCGTCAGGTAGGTCGGGTTGAAGGCGATGGTCAGCGCCTCGCCCTGGAACTGGGCCTCGAGGGCCTCCTCGGCACGGCCGGCATCCTCCCCACCGGCGGCGAGCAGCAGTCCGTCCTCGGAGAACTGCATCCGGACCTGGGCGCCCCGTTCGGCGACGAGTGCGACGCGCTTGATCGCGTCCACCAGCGGCGCAACCTCGACGGTCGCCACCGCGGTGTGCTCGGGCGGCAGCAGCTGCCGGAACTTCGGGAACTCGGCGTCGAGCAGACGGGTGGTGGTGCGACGCCCCTCACCGACGATGCCGAGCAGGCCCTCCGAGCCCACCGACGAGCCCGCGCCGAAGGCGAGTTCGACCGGCGAATTCGATCCGCCACCAAGGGTTTTCGCTGCCTCGGACAACGTCTTCGCCGGGATCAGGACGGCGGCACTGGTGTCGGGGTTGGCGGGCATCCACTCGATCTGTCGGACCGCGAGCCGGAACCTGTCGGTCGCCGCGAGCACCACATTGGTGCCCTCGATCTCGACCCGGATTCCGGTGAGCATCGGCAGGGTGTCGTCCTTGCCTGCCGCGACCGCGACCTGACCGATCGCCTCGGAGAACACATCGACGGGCAGCGAGCCGGTCTGCTGCGGAAGTTCGGGAAGCTGGGGATAGTCCTCGACCGGCATGGTGGGCAGGGAGAACTTCGCGCTGCCGCAGGTGATCAGCACGCGGGCGCCGTCGACGACCAGGTCGACGGGCTTGGCCGGCAGGGACCGGGTGATGTCGGCGAGGAGTTTGCCGGAGACGAGGGCCTGCCCGGGCTCGGAGACCTCGGCGGAGATCCGGACCTGAGCGGAGACCTCGTAGTCGAACCCGGAGATCGTCAGACCCTGCTCGTCGGCGGAGATGAGCACACCACCGAGAACGGGTACCGGAGGCCTCGACGGGAGACTGCGGGCCACCCATGCGACGGAATCTGCAAAGTCTTCCCGGGCGACCCGAAATTTCATGCTCCCGAGCTCCATCGCTGGGCTGATCCTCTCCGTAGGCACATCGCGTCGCCGCTGCGTTGGTGCGAACAGCGGACAGAAGCCCACCGTAAGCCCTCCGGCGAGAAGTTGAAAGCCGGAGGCGGTTCATGTCCGAGCGTGGCGCGAGTGCCCACGGATGGACTGTGAATGGCTTCTCTCCACACAACCTGTTTTCAGAAGAAGATCTTCGAAGAGAATCAAGCAGTAGTAGTAGGTCCTGTGAATTCTGTGCACAAGGGCCTGTCCGCGCAGGTCTCCGCGCATACCGGCGTGGGGAATCCGTGTGGACGGGCCGGGGATCAATTGTGGGTGGCTGTGGATGTCCACGGAGTTGTGCATGTTCATCCACCGTCTGTCCACAATTGATCCCCCGTTGTACCCCCTGTTGTTCACATCCCTGTGGGGTGGAGGCGCCGATTGCTCCCCAATATCGTTCACATCCCTGTGGAGACCTGGGGATGATGCGCCGGACACGGCGATGTGCTGGGAATACGGAAACGGCGGACCGTCATGAGGACGACGGTCCGCCGGAAACAGCAGTGGGAACGGGTCAGCGGGCGCGCTGCTTGATGCGCGCGGTGAGTTCCTGCACCTGGTCGTAGACCTTGCGCTGTTCCGTCATCTGCTTGCGGATCTTCTTGTCCGCATACATGACGGTGGTGTGGTCGCGGCCGAACGTGTTGCCGATCTTCGGCAGCGAGAGGTCGGTCAGCTCGCGGCACAGGTACATCGCGATCTGCCGGGCCTGGGCCAGCGGACGCGTCTTTCCGGGCCCGCACAGATCCTCGATGGCCATCCCGAAGTAGTCCGAGGTGGCCGCGATGATGGTGGAAGCGTCGATCTCGAGTGGGGTCGCGTCGGGCATCAGGTCCCGCAGCACCACCTCGGCCAGGCTGAGGTCCAGCGCCTGTCGGTTCAGCGAGGCGAACGCTGTCACCCTGATCAGCGCGCCCTCGAGCTCGCGGATGTTGCGGTCGAGTCGGCTCGCGATCAACTCCAGGACGTCGTGGGGGACGTCCAGCCGGTCCATCCGCGCCTTCTTGCTGAGAATCGCGATCCGGGTCTCGAGTTCCGGCGGCTGGACATCGGTGATCAGCCCCCACTCGAACCGCGTCCGCAGCCGCTCCTCGAGCGTCGCGAGCTGCTTGGGCGGCCGGTCCGAGGTGATGACGATCTGCTTGTTCGCGTTGTGGAGTGCCTCGAAGGTGTAGAAGAACTCCTCCTGGATGCCTTCCTTGCCCTCGATGAACTGGATGTCGTCGACGAGGAGCACATCCGTCTCGCGGTATCGGCGTTTGAACGCGACCTTCCGGTCGTCGCGGAGGCTGTTGATGAAGTCGTTCGTGAAC
Source organism: Rhodococcus sp. NPDC003348 (assembly GCF_053589375.1). NCBI lineage: Bacteria > Bacillati > Actinomycetota > Actinomycetes > Mycobacteriales > Nocardiaceae > Rhodococcus > Rhodococcus sp. NPDC003348. The sequence continues at coordinate 65,825 of NZ_JBSFRT010000012.1, read as the reverse complement.
TCCTCCGTGGAGACGTATCGGACCCGGATACCGGGGAACAGTCGCCTGGAGTAGTGGCCTGCGGCGTGGAGCAGGTGGGTCTTGCCGAGCCCGGAGGAGCCCCACACGAACAGCGGGTTGTACGCGCGGGCGGGTGCCTCGGCGCACGCGACCGCCGCCGCGTGCGCGAACCGGTTGGACGCACCGATGACGAAGGTGTCGAACGTGTACTTGGCGTTCAGGCTGTTCCCGTCCGCGACGGTCCTCGGCGTCACGGCTGGTTTGGTGAAGTACGACGGCCACGACTCGTTGACGCTGGCGATGGCCTCACCGTCCTCGTCCACCTCGTCGTGCTCACCGGGGTCGGGCTCGAAGAGGTCGGCGTCGCCGATGCCGGGTCGGCGGCGGCGGAATGCCTCGACACTGACGGTGCCGGCATTCGCTGCGTCCGATTCGCTCTGCCGCAGGGGCGTCGGCTCCGGTGCCGCGGGCACCGCAGGGAGTGCGGGAGCCAGGGGTACTGCCGGGGCGGGCTCCGCTTCGGTGGGGGCCGCCACCCGGACCCCGAGGCCCTCGACGCCCTCGCCGACGTGGCGGTTCAGCGCTCCCAGGATGGGTTCGCGCAGGTCACGCTCGATCGCTTCCTGAACGAAGGACGATGGAACCGACAGCAGGGCGAACCCCTGAGCGAGGGTGAGCGGACGAACCAGCGCGAGCATGGCTTTCTGCGCCTTGGTGAGCGGGTGACCGGATTCGTCAGCCGTCAGCTCGGCGAGGACCTCCACCCACACTCGTGCCAGTGTGTTCGCTTCCTCGTTCAACTTCGGCCCTCCCGAATCCGTGCCTGGGGAGTCGCGTCCGCCCGATTCGGTCGGCGTTCGCGGGCTGTTGGCCCCTGGGGATAACTTCCCCGCACAAGGGTACGAATATGCCACCTGATCTGTATTTCCACACAATTATCCACAAGTGTGGATAACCCTTTTCTGCGCTGCCGAACGACCCCGGCGGGGTGCCGGCGCCGCCGCGTGCCGCTCTCACCTGGGCAGATGTCGATGGGCTCAGGCGCTGACACTCGGGACCGGGGTGCCGAGGACCACACTACGCACCACCCCTGTGCACAGGGGTGGTCGCTTCGCAAGCACCCCGGGGAGCGTGGCGTGTCGGTCCACGTCGCCGGTTTGACCTGACCGCTGGGGCTGCGTAGTCTCGTACAGTCACCCGAATTCGAGGTGGCGGTTTCGTGCTGACCACGTGGTGTCCTCTGCGGACGCGAGATTGGCCGGTGCACCGCTGTCGTCGGGGGACCACCGGATTTCAGTTACAGACGGTGCCGACCGGCGCCGCCGATTTACAAGGAGTGTCGACCGTGGCCAAGGGCAAGCGGACGTTCCAGCCGAACAATCGCCGCCGCGCGCGCGTTCACGGCTTCCGTCTCCGGATGCGGACCCGTGCGGGCCGCTCCATCATCTCTGCGCGTCGCCAAAAGGGCCGCGCTTCCCTCTCCGCCTGACCCGTTTGAGCGCGGGAGCTCGGGGTGCTGCCTGAGCCGCACCGGTTACGTCGTCGGGCGGACTTCGCGTCCACCGTTCGTCGTGGCCGACGTGCGGCCCGTCAGGACGTGGTTGTTCACGTTCTGACGGAAGTCCGGGCAGATTCGCTGGTCAGCGACCCGGGTCCGCGTTTCGGTTTGGTTGTGAGCAAGGCTGTCGGGCCGGCGGTGATTCGACATCGAGTCGCACGCCGGCTTCGTCATATCTGCGCCGGCCTGGTCGACGAGGTGTCCGAGGGCACGTACGTGGTGATCCGCGCGCTCCCCGGCGCCGCGACGGCCTCGTCGACCGACCTCGACCGGCAGCTCCGGTCGGGGTTGCGCAAGTTGAACCTCATCGGTGGGTAAGTCGCATGACAAGCAACCGCTCGGCGATCACGGGTTGGCTCGGAGCCATCCGGCGGGCCCCGGCGCAGGTGTTGATCTTCTGCATCGAGCTGTATCGGACCTACGTCTCCCCGACCCGGATGCCGACCTGCCGATTCACCCCCACCTGCAGCGAATACGCGGTCGATGCCCTGCGTGAACGCGGAGCCGTGGTGGGATCGGTCCTGACCGTGGTGCGGCTGCTCAAGTGCGGACCGTGGCATCCCGGCGGCTGGGACCCGGTGCCGCTGCGCGGATCCGACCGTCGCGGCGAGCGTGCCGACGCGGCCCTGGACACTGGCAAGAACTCCCACGATCTGGTGAACGTGGGCGAACAGAGGAGTACCTAGAGCCGTGCTCGACTTCATCTACTACCCGGTGTCCTGGATCCTGTGGGTCTGGCACAAGGTCTTTGGCTCCTTCCTTGGCGCGGACAACGGCTTCGCCTGGGCGCTGTCGGTGATGTTCCTCGTGTTCACCCTGCGCGCCATCCTGTACGTGCCGTTCGTCAAGCAGGTGCGCACCACCCGGCAGATGCAGGAGCTGCAGCCGCAGATCAAGGCGCTGCAGAAGAAGTACGCGAACGATCGCCAGCGCATGGCACTGGAGATGCAGAAGCTCCAGAAGGAGCACGGGTTCAACCCGCTGATGGGCTGCCTGCCGGTCCTGCTGCAGGCACCGGTGTTCATCGGTCTGTTCCACGTCCTGCGGTCCTTCAACCGCACCGGCACCGGTTTCGGCCAGCTCGGGATGTCGGTGGAGGAGAACGCGAACACCGCGAACTATGCGTTCTCGGCCGCCGACGTTCAGTCGTTCCTCGACGCGCGTCTTTTCGGTGCGCCGATCGCCGCAGCGATGACCACTCCGACGGCGCAGCTCGAGGCATACGGTGTGCCGATCCCGACGGTGTGGACCATCGCCGCCGTCGCGATCCCGCTGATGATCATCGCGTCGGTCGCCACGCACTTCAACTCCCGTGCGTCGGTGGCCCGCCAGAGTGAGGCCGCTGCCGCGAACCCGCAGGCCGCGATCATGAACAAGCTGTCGCTGTGGGTGTTCCCGCTCGGCGTGCTCGTCGGTGGCCCGTTCCTGATGATCGCGATCCTGCTCTACTGGGTCTCGAACAACATCTGGACCTACGCGCAGCAGCACCTGGTGTTCCGCCGCATCGACGCGGAAGAAGAAGAGAAGAAGGCCAAGGCCCTCGAGCGTCGCGCGGAGAACGCGCCGAAGCCGGGTGCGAAGCCGGCGGCGAAGAAGCGCAAGGGCGCCTCCGCCGCGCAGCAGGCCGCCGCGATCGAACCCGCCGCCGACGCGGAATCATCCGACACCTCGAGTTCGTCGAAGGATTCGCCGACGGCTTCCGGACCGGGATCGAAGCCCAAACCGGGCGCGAAACCGTCGGGCAACCGCGGCAAGAACACCAAACGCAAGCGCTGAGCCGGCGCTCCGACTGCTGAGCGCGGCAGCGCTCCCCCTTCACAGAGAAGAGAACGACGATGGCGAATGATCCGGAAACCGGACGGGACGGAGACGACGAGGTCGTGGCGGACGTGACTGTGGATGCGCCCGTGGACGAGATCGACGAGGAGGACGCGCTCGTCGAGGAGGGCGAGATCGCCGGCGACTACCTCGAACAGCTGCTGGACGTGCTCGACTTCGACGGCGACATCGACCTCGACGTCGAGGGTGACCGGGCCGTGGTCAGCATCGACGGTGGCGACGACCTGACGAAGCTGGTCGGCCGCAGGGGCGAGGTGCTCGATGCCCTGCAGGAGCTCACCCGGCTCGCGGTGCAGCAGGCGACCGGCGAGCGCAGCCGCTTGATGCTGGATGTCGCGGGCTGGCGTGCCGGCCGACGCACGGAGCTCACCGAGATCGGACTGGCCGCTGCGAAGCGGGTGCTCGAGTCCGGCGAGCCCGAGTCCCTCTCCCCCATGACGCCGTTCGAGCGCAAGATCGTGCACGACGCGGTCGCTTCCGTCGACGGTGTGTCGAGCGAGAGCGAGGGTGCCGAGCCCTCGCGTCGTGTGGTGGTCCTGAAGGACTGAGACCGTAGATCCTCGCGAAGGGGCTCCCGACCATCAGGTCGGGAGCCCCTCGTCGTATCACGGGCGCATGTTTCACGTGAATCACCGTGAAACTGGTGGTGTTCCCGAGGGCGTCGAGACAGGTCCCTGGTTCCGGGCCGTCGACGAGCGTGCACCTGCCGTCGCGCGCTCAACGGCGGACGCCGCGAAACGCGCTCTCGGCGAGTTCGTCGCCTGCCGGCCAGTTCATCCCCAGGCCGGCCGGAACCTGTGGAATTCGGTGTCGTCGATGTGGATATTGCGCCTTGACCCCGAAGGATGGCGTCGCCGAGGTTTCCCCAGGGTTGTGGATAACATGTTTGCTGAGCTCACCGACCGAGACGTCACCGCCATGAACACGGCAGGCGCGGCGAGCTGATCCACATCGACTTCAAAGGACTCGGCGGCATCCCGGACGGCGGTGGGCGCACAGGGTTCGGAGCGCCGGCCGCAGGGCATGCTCCGGCGTGGGTTGTGCCCAGCCCTCGCTCGTCTACTCCGAGTGCGCTTCACCGACGGAGAGATCCTCACCGACAGACGCAGGGAGACGGCGGCCCGGTTGTGGACCCGTGCCCACGCGCTCTTCACCGCCCACCGGATCACCGGTGCACGACCGACGAGTGATTCAACCGAACCCTCGCCGTTGAATGGGCGTTGGGCGACTCCCACCGGTTCGAAGCGGCCCGCTCGGCGGCGTACCGGAATCGGCTGCACAACTACGACCGACACCGACCCCACATCGGGATCGCGGGACGGTCGCCGATCTCGACCTCGGCGGCGTTCGCAACGTCCCCGGGAAGTGCGAGCCAGGGCACGTCGCTCCCACTCCCCCGCCTCGGCGCCCTGGCGCTCAATCGCTGACGCGTTTGTCGCCGCGCCGGTGCCACGGCCGGTATCGGCTCTGTCTTCGCGCAGGAGCGGAGTCCGTGGAGCGACTCCGACGTCTGGTCGGACGGCGAGTGTTCCGCCGAGTGCATCCAAGAGGGATCGGGAGACCACCCGAGGCGCCATCGGGGTGTCCCGGCCCCGGAGTGCACGGAGATTCTGACGTGATCGACTGGAGCGCAACAGCTTTCGAGTATGTGACTGCGGCCGAGGCGTGGTGACGGGGAGATGGGATCACGAAACGGGGTGGATGCGGCGATTGGATGACCGCGCAGACCGGACCGTTTCGTCACTGTGACACTGGTGGGGCCACCCGGTCGCGGTCGAAGGGAATCGAGGCGCCGCTCGAGTTGGATCGAGCGACGCTCCATGGTTCAGGCTCCCGGTGTCGGCCGGCCCGCAGCGGGGTGACGAGCACTTGCCGTGGCTGCCTCGGTTGTTGCCTGTCCTGCCGGTGGGGAGCACGGAGCCGCGTATCGGCTTCGCCCTCCGATCCGCCAGGACCGCGGGGAGTTCTGGAGTGGTGTGCGTTGCCGGTGGGGCCGACGATGACCACGCCGTGCGCGGAGGCAGCCGGACGGCAGAATGCGAGCCGCGGCGGTCTCGTGCATTGCGGTTGTTCTTCGTGAGTCCCTGTTGCCGGAGCGAGGGCCCGGTCGCCTACTGGAAGCCCAGACGAGTGGATCGGTTCGGGTTCGGCGGTCGCGCCTCCGGCGGGTGCCGCCGAGTTCTCGGGTTCGAACGATCCTCTCCGCGTCTCCGCGTCTCCGCGTCTCCGCGTCTCCGGCGAGAGGCGCACGGCGCGGCGTTGTCGACTGACCTCTTGCCGCCTCGGGGGCATGGGGCGAGGGTTCCTCGGTGTCCTCGGTGTCCTCGGTGTCCTCGGTGTCCTCGGACCGTGGAGACATGGTCGGGTTTTGAATGTTTCACGTGAATCGGTGCCGGAGGCCACCTGGGTCTTGCTGCTCGGTGGGAAGCGGTCTGACACGGCAGCTGCGGGATCCGGGACTCTTGTTGCGGCGTCACGCGGGACTGCGAGGGCCGGGCCCCGCGAACCCGGTGCGGCATTCGGAATCAGCAGGTTTCCGCACCTTTGGGGGCACGTTTCTCGGTCGCCGTTTCGACGCCCCGGTGTCCAACCGCCGCCCAGCTGCGTTGTCGTCGGCGCCGATACAACAGCGGTATCGGCTTCGCGCAGGAGCTGGCCGGGGCATCGAGACGACCTGCTCGGCGGCAACGTGCTTCGGGGCCCGTGGACGTTCCGAGGAGTTCGACGACGGCTACTGGATGACCTCCCGGCGGTGGGATGCCGCCGCCCGGGGGTACGTACTCGACGGACTCAGACACGTGAACGAGGCCGAGATGAACGAACCCGCGGTGCGACTCCCAGGTCTTGCCGGACGACGAGTGTTTCGCCAGGTACATCCGAGAGGGATGGGGAAGGCGCCGCACCGAGGCAGGGCGCTTCGCGCCGAGCTTCGCGATGTCGGCTGGAGGCCATGCGGCCGGCCGGAGGCCACCGTGTCCGTCGTGTCCGCAGGGCGATGTGGTGTGGGTACTTGCCGCTCGGTGGGAAGTGGTCCCACTCGGCAGGTGCCGCAACCGGGACTCGGGTGCGATGTCACGCGGGCCGGCGAGGATCGTGCCGCGCGACCCCGGTGCGGCATTCGGCGGATCGGCAGGATTTCGCACCGCTTGGGGCGTTGCTCCCAACCCGGGCGTTGCAGGGCTGATCGATGGACCCGGGCTCCAGTCGGTGCCGGTGACGCCGTGAGCGTGCTCGACCGTCGGTCCGGTGTTTCACGTGAACCAGGCGCCTCGCCGGCGGCGTGGTCGCGGCGAGGTTCGGCGAGGCGACCGCGCGGTCGACGGCGGGACTGCTGCCGTCGGCGATCGAGGGCGCCTTCGTGCAGAGCCGCGCGCTCAAGTCGACCCGCTTCGACGACTACTGCACGGGTTCTTCGCGGTGCGTCGGCCTCCGCGGACCCTCGGAATCCTCGGCGCCGCCCGGGGTCGGAGTTCGGCCTCGCCACCGGCACCGCTGTCCGCGCCCCTCCCCTCCCCCATCGGGTGATGGCCATGTTTCACGTGAATCGGTCCAAGCGCCGGACCGAAGGTAGGGCACTTCGTGCCAAGCCGCGCGATGTCGGCTGGAGGCCGAGCCGCCAGCGCGCGGAGCATCGGGTCTGCCAAACCTCCGATCCTGGCGTCCGCGCGCTCGGGTTCACGTGAAACATCGGTTGCACGTCATCGCGGCGGATCGACAGGGGGTAGGTAACGCGCCTGCCCGCAGAGTCGGTGTGCACGCGAACCGGGCCGGTTGGTCGAAGGGGCTTGTGTTGTCGGCACCGCGTCTGGGCAGCGTCGTGCGTCCGCGCGACGAATGGCACACGCTCGATCCCCGATGTGCTCTTCTGGACCATCAACAGCGTGCGTGTCGCTGCTCGCGTGAGTTCCGGACTCGGGAGCCGGGAGGCCACCCTGCAACGGCGTCGGATGCCTCGCCGCCGCCCTGCCTCCGGTGCGGGCAACCCGGCCGTGCGGCGCGACGACTCGGGCCGCGAACTCACCCTGACGTAGTCCTACCGATATCCGCTCGATCCGAACGTGGGACAGTTGTCTCGGCACTCGGTGTGTGCCCCTGTCGGGTCGAGGCGCGGACGTTCCCGCGCATGCGGCGCGGGCGTCCGGTCGTTGCCGGTAGCCATCCATGTCATCCCGTGTCGCTGCGGGTGTGGCCCGGCCGGCGCCCGATCCGGCCGCGGATCGCTCGAGCCCGAGGCGATCGCGGTCGCCCTTCCTGAGGCGGAGCGAACGTGGCTGCCGTCGCAGTCGTTCCGGGAGCCCACGCCTCAGGTGGGTCGACCGTCCGGGCGCAGCGGGGCCGGACGGATTGGCGGGCACCTTCGTCGGCTACGCCGGGCGCCTCCCGATCCGGTTTCCGGTTCGCGGTCATCGCAGGGGGTTCTCCCGACTCCGTCGTCGCCACTGTTTCACGTGAATCGGCCGGGGTGTCGTGGCGTCCGCATGAGGAGGCGTTCGCCGCGTTCGTTCGAGGGTGCACCCCTCCCCTCCCCCACCGGTTCCGAGTCTCATGCGAATCGGCCCGGCGGCGGACGGCAGGACCGGATGCCTCACGGTCCGCCGGCAAGGTCCGGTCACGTGAATCTCCGGCGGATCCGGGTGCGATGGTCCTTGTCGTACCCGACCGCTCGGGCGGTCGGGTACGCGTGATCCGACGGCCGCGGAGGGGGTGACCGTGGTGGGGACGGTGCCGCCGGGCGCCCGGGCCCGATCGACATCGCTCGGTGCGCACCGTCCAGTCACTTCGTCGTCGTGGGCCCGGGGATTGTCGAGCGGGTGGGACGCGGGGAACGTGGCGGTCTCGGCTCCGTGGATCCGTCCGGGGAACGACGAACCCGTCACCGCCGACCTTGCCCACCGGACGATATGCCCGGGCGCCCATCCCCCACGAATCTGGAAATGGCGGGGATCCGAACGGTTCGGTGCCGGGGCGGACCGCGCGGAAGGGCACCCGGCGTGGGGGCGTTCGCACCGGTCCGGATGTCTCCGCCGTAGGCGGGACCGGAGGACCGGGCGCAGGTGGTGAGTCGGCGCCGTCGGCGACCGGGTCGGGGTACCGAGGTGGTTCCGTCGACGAGGGCGCGGGCGGTGCCGGCCGCGGGACCGTCCCGCCACCGGAACCCGATCGGGCGGGCGATCTCGATCGGCGCGGGCCCCGCCGGTCGACGCAGGGACCGCGGCTGTGAACTTCTCATGTCGGACACCGCGATACGGCCTGTTGGTTTGTGGAATACCGAACTCTCGCGGGAAGATGTTTCACGTGGAACCCACCGAACCCGTCGCCATCCCAGAAGCTGCCCACCGTGTTTTCGGGGACCGCATCGAGATCGCCGAGAAGTACCACGATTCCCTCGCGACGGATGGTGTGGAGCGCGGCCTGATCGGCCCGCGGGAGGTTCCCCGACTCTGGGAGCGTCACCTGCTCAACTGTGCGGTGCTCGGTGAACTGATCGGCGAGGGCGAGTCCGTGGTCGACGTCGGCAGCGGCGCGGGCCTGCCGGGAATCCCCCTTGCGATCGCCCGACCGGACCTGCGGATCACCCTCGTCGAACCCCTGCTGCGTCGCTCGGTCTACCTGGCGGAGTTCATCGAGTCGGTGGGGCTGGACGTGCGGGTGGTGCGTGGTCGCGCCGAACAGGCCGGGGTGGTGCAGGAGGTCGGTGGCGCAGACGTCGTCACCTCACGGGCCGTCGCACCCCTGGAGAAGCTGGCTCGGTGGTCGATGCCGCTGGTCCACGAACACGGTCGGATGCTGGCGATGAAGGGGTCCAGCGCCGCCGAGGAGATCGAACGCGATCGTGCTTCCCTCACCCGCCTGGGGGCTGGCAAGCTGGAGATCGTCGAGTGCGGTGTCGGGATTCTCCCGACACCGACGATTGTGGTTCGGGCGGAACGCATTCCGAAGCGGTCGCATCGCCGATGATGGTCGGCGTCGGGTCGTGCCGGTGATCGAGTCACTTCAGTGAAGGAGCAATACATGTCGGGTGGACCCGAATCCACTGTTTCACATGAAACGGACCACAATTCCTCGCGATCCACCGGCATCACGTCCCCGAACGGGCAGGGTGCGCACGCCCCCGGCCCCTACGACGGCATCTCCCTGGAGGAGACGCCGATCGGGGCGGCGGCCCAGCGTGCCAGTCAGGTTCTGCACCCGGGCAGCGTGACCATCCCGAAGCCGGACCACCGCCGGATGCTCACCGTGGCGAACCAGAAGGGTGGGGTGGGCAAGACCACCACAGCCGTCAACCTGGCGTCCGCGTTGGCGGTGCAGGGCCTGACGGTGCTCGTGGTCGATCTGGACCCGCAGGGCAACGCCAGCACCGCGCTCGGAGTCCCCCACCACTCCGGGGTGCCCTCTACCTATGAGCTGCTCATCGGCCAGACCACGGCGAAGGAAGCGGTCCAGCAGAGCCCGCACAGCGAGCGCCTGTTCTGCATCCCCGCCACCATCGACCTCGCCGGCGCCGAGATCGAGCTGGTCTCGATGGTGGCCCGCGAGAACCGGCTCAAGAACGCGCTGTCCGAGGCCTTCCTCTCCGAGCTCGACGTGGACTACGTCCTCATCGACTGCCCGCCGTCGCTCGGGCTGCTCACCGTCAACGCGCTGGTCGCCGTGAACGAGGTGCTCATCCCGATCCAGTGCGAGTACTACGCACTGGAGGGCGTCGGGCAGCTGCTGCGCAACATCGACATGGTCAAGTCGCACCTGAACCCCGAATTGCACGTCTCGACGGTGCTGCTGACCATGTACGACGGCCGCACCAAGCTGGCCGATCAGGTCGCCGAGGAGGTCCGGACCCACTTCGGGGACGCGGTCCTGCGGGCCGTGATTCCCCGGAGCGTCAAGGTTTCCGAGGCCCCCGGGTACGGGATGACCGTCCTCGACTACGATCCCGGATCACGCGGCGCCATGAGTTATCTCGACGCCGGCCGCGAGCTCGCCGCCCGTACCGCAACGACCAACGCGCAGGAGAACTAGTGGCACAGAGAAGCAAGGGCGGTCTCGGTCGCGGGCTTGCCGCGCTCATCCCGACCGGCCCCGACGCCGGACCCCGCCTCGGGTCCGCGGCCGCCGACGTCATCATCGGCAACGTCACGGCCCCGGTGCCGCCGAAGACGGAGGAACCCGCCCCGGAGCCGGTCCCCTCCCCCACCGCCGCGCCCACCCCGGCCAGCGCACCCGCGCCCGCTCGCAAGGCCGCCAGGACCAAGGCCTCCCCGAAGGCGGCGAAGGTGGAAACGGCCGCCGACGAGGACGTCGATCTGGCTCCGGTCGGCGCGAGCTACCGGGAGATCCCGGCGGCGCAGATCCAGCCGAACCCGATGCAGCCGCGGTCGGTGTTCGACGAGGAGGCCCTCGCCGAACTGGTGCACTCGATCCGCGAGTTCGGGCTCATGCAGCCGATCGTCGTGCGCACGACCGGCCCCGACAGCTATCAGCTGGTGATGGGCGAACGCCGGTGGCGGGCCAGCCAGGCCGCCGGCCTCGAGAAGATCCCCGCCATCGTGCGAGAGACCGGTGACGGCGACATGCTTCGCGACGCCCTGCTCGAGAACATTCATCGGGTGCAGCTCAACCCCCTCGAAGAGGCGGCGGCCTACCAGCAGCTGCTCGAGGAGTTCAACGTCACCCACGAGGAGTTGGCGTCGCGGATCGGTCGGTCGCGGCCGGTCGTGACGAACATGATCCGCCTTCTCAAGCTTCCGATTCCGGTGCAGCGCAGGGTCGCTGCCGGGGTTCTCTCCGCCGGGCACGCCCGGGCGCTGCTCTCCCTCGAGGCCGGTGCCGATGCGCAGGAACTGCTCGCCGCCCGGATCGTCGCGGAGGGCATGTCCGTCCGCGCCACGGAGGAGGCGGTCACCCTCGCGAACCGGGACGGCGGCGAACTCCCCGCTCCCCCGGTCAAGCGCAAGCCGATCCAGATGCCTGGTCTGCAGGATGTCGCGGATCGGTTGTCCGGGGCGTTCGACACCCGGGTCACCGTCAGCCTCGGCAAGCGGAAGGGCAAGATCGTCGTCGAGTTCGGGTCGGTGGACGATCTGCAGCGGATCGTCGAGATGATGGAGACGAACGGGGCGAACTAGTCCCGGTCCGTCGGGGTCGAACCACCCGCGGCCGTTACGTCACCGTGACGTTTTGGTGGGCGCGGGCCCCGGTTCGACCCCGACGTGGAACGAAAACTCTTGATGTGCAAGGTGATTGGTAGCCGGTGCGGCCGTGGAGGGTCGGCACCGACCCGATCGCCTATTCTTGACGGTGAGAAGCCGGTAATTCGGGGATCGTGGTCCCCGCGTGCGAGGTCGTGGAGGCGAGAGACAGGGTGTCGATGCGCATCAGTCCGCTCACCCTCGACGGCTTCGACCAACTCCCCCGGCATTCCCGCCGCTGCGTCTTCTGGGAGATGGACCCCGACGCGTTGCGGGACTCTCGGATCTACGCGGACCCCGAGTTCGAGAAGGAAGCGTGGCTGTCGATGGTCATGCTCGAGTGGGGTTCGTGCGGGCAGGTCGCGACCCTCGAAGGGAAGCCGGCCGGCTGCGCGCTCTACTCGCCACCCGGCAACGTGCCCCGGTCCAAGCTGTTCCCCACCTCGCCGGTGAGCCCGGACGCGGTCCTCCTGACCACGATGCGGCTCGAACCGGCGGCGGAGCTGGACGGAGTGGGGCCGAGCCTCATTCAGGCCGTTGTGAGCGATCTGGTGCGCCGTGGCGTGCGTGCGCTGGAGGCGTTCGGCATCGTGCGCGGACCTGACGACGAGCGCACGCCCGGCAGTACGCACGAGTGCGGTCCCACCGAGTGCATGATCGACGCCGGCTTCCTCGAGGACATGGGCTTCGAAGTTGTTGCGGCGCACCACCGCTACCCGCGCCTGCGACTGGAGCTCGACCGCGACCACGGCTGGAAGGCCGACGTCGAATCGGCGCTCGAGCGGCTCCTGATGGCGGCGGCGGTGACCGCGGCCGACAGCGGCCAGCGGGCGGCCGTGGGCGTGCTGTGACCGGCGCGCCGTAACCCCTCGGGGCGAAGGCCGCCCGCTCAGGCCCGGTCGGCCTTCGCGAGCTCTTCGGCGAGCAGTTCCTTGAACGTGTACGTGCCGGTCGGCTGGTCGTCCTGCCCGAGCAGGTACAGACGCTTGACGGCGACCAGGATCGCCTCGGCGATGATGTCCCGGTTGCGCGGGTTGATGAGGGTCTTCACGTCGGAATCGTTTGTGAGATAACCGATGTCAATCTGGACCGTTGGCATCGTGGTGAGCCGCAACAGATCCCACGAACGACCATGAGTGCGGCAGTCCTGAAGTGGTGCGCGAGCGACGATTTCACGCTGGATGAAGCTGGCAAGCACCTGTCCGATCCGGGAGGACGCGCCGTGCGAGTTGCCGAAGTGGAAGCTGGCGACACCGTTCGCGTGCGGGCTCGGGCTGGTGGCGCAGCGCAGCGAGATCATCAGGTCCGCGTCGAACGAGTTGGACGTCTCGGCCCGTTCCGCCGTCGACGGGTTGCTGTTGGCCGGATGCGAGAGGAAGGTCTCCATGCCGGTCGCGGCCATCCGGCCCTCGAGCCGACTGGCGATGTCCCAGAGGATCTGGGCCTCGGTGATCGGACCGTGCGGCGTCGGCAGCACGAGACCGCTGGTGTCGCCGCCGAGATCGGGGTCGATGACGATCCGCTTGCCGCTCAGCTGCGGGCCCGACCGCCGGACCGACTCCTCCTCGGTGATCGCGTGCGGGGAGCCCCCGGTGACGCGGGTGCCGAGCAGGTCAAGGGACCGCAGCGTCTGCGGACCGCAGATCCCGTCGGACGCGATGCCGATCTCCCGCTGGAACGACGACAGGCCCTCGTGTGTCTTCGGCCCGAAGTAGCCGTCGACCCGGCTCGAGTAGAAGCCCAGGTCCTGCAATCGGGTCTGCAGCGCGGCGACGTCGTCACCGTACTGCGGCGCCGAGAGCTGGTAGGCGAGGGTGCGGGCGCCGAGCCGGTAGGACGCCTCTCGCAGCGCTCGATACGTCGCGGCTCCGACCACTCCGTCGACCAGCAGCCCACGCTGCTGCTGGAAGGCGCGCACCGCGCTGTCGAGGTGATGGTCGAACACCGCGTCCGGGGCCACCCACTGGGAACCGTTCACCGCCTCCCGGGGGGAGGTGGAGACGCCACCGCGGAGGTAACCCAGGGCGGAGAGAGTGCCTCGAACCTCGGCAACGGCGGGACCGTGGTCGCCGTGACAGAGTCGATGCATGCGTATGAAACCTTTCTCGTCCTGACGGCAACACCCAGGGGTGATTCTCGCAGAAACCCCCGGGGAATCGGCAATCCCGGGGGCCGTGGCGACCGTTACAGAACTTCGGAAAGGTCCTTGAGCAGTGCTGCCTTGCCCTTGGCGCCGACGATCTGCTTCACCGGCTTGCCGCCCTGGAACAGGATCATCGTCGGGATGGACATCACCTGGAAGTCCCGGGCCGCGGACGGGTTGGCGTCGATGTCGAGCTTGGCGATGGTCAGCTTGTCGGCATGCTCACCGGCGATCTCCTCGAGCACCGGCGCGACCATCTTGCACGGACCGCACCAGGTGGCCCAGAAGTCGACGAGCACGGGCTTCTCGGAGTCGAGCACGTCCTGCTTGAACGAGTCGTCGGTGATGGTGATGGTGTTCGCCATGGGTGTCTCCTCGGGGACGGGGTGGATCGAATGGGTGCGGGGACGGGGTCAGGCGTCGACGGACACCGTGTTGCCGGCCGCCTCGACGGTGTTGGCGGTGATGTCGCCGCGCTCGGCGAGCCAGCGCTCGGCGTCGATCGCCGCGGACGCACCGGTGCCTGCGGCAGTGATCGCCTGGCGGTAGGTGTGGTCGACGAGGTCACCCGCGGCGAACACGCCCTCCACCGAGGTGTACGTGGTCGGCGCCTGCACGCGCACGTAGCCCTCGTCGTCGATGTCGACCTGGCCCTTGACCAGCTCGCTGCGCGGATCGTGACCGATCGCGACGAACATGCCGGTGACCGGCAGCGTCGACTTCTCACCGGTGACGGTGTCGCGGATCACCAGACCGGTGACACTGTTCTCGCCCACCACCTCGACCGGCTCGGCGTTGGTGACGATGCGGATCTTCTCGTTCGCCTTCGCGCGCTCGAGCATGATCCGGGACGCGCGGAACTCCTCGCGACGGTGCACCAGCGTGACCGAACGCGCGAAGCGGGTCAGGAACGTGGCCTCCTCCATCGCCGAGTCGCCGCCGCCGATGACGGCGATGTCCTGGTCCTTGAAGAAGAAGCCGTCACAGGTGGCGCAGGCGGACACTCCGCGGCCGAGCAGGGTCTCCTCGCCGGGGATGCCGAGGTAGCGGGCTGCGGCGCCCATCGCGAGGATCACGGCGTGCGCGTAGTACGTCTCACCGTTCGCGACGACCTTCTTCACGGGGCCGGTCACGTCCAGCTCGTCGACGTCCTCGGTGCGGATGTCCGCGCCGAAGCGCTTGGCCTGCTCGCGCATCTCGTCCATCAGGTCCGGGCCCATGATGCCCTCGCGGAAGCCGGGGAAGTTCTCCACCTCGGTGGTGGTCATCAGGGCCCCGCCGAACTGGGTGCCCTCGAACAGGAGCGGCTGCAGTTCCGCACGCGAGGCGTAGACCGCGGCGGTGTATCCGGCGGGTCCGGAACCGACGATGATCAGGTCACGAACCGAGGTCGGAGTAGTCATGCGGGCCTTCCGGGAGATGGGGATGTTGACTGGCTCAACACCAGACTAGGGGGTGATGTTCCCCGGCAGGCCCCGTGCAGCGAGGAACGTCACGTACGGCTCGATCAGCTCGATGGCCCGGGATCGCGCCGCCGCCACGTCCGCGCCGGCCTCGATCTGCCGGGACGCGGCGTGCACGACGGCGCTCACCAGGTCGGCCGTCTCGGCCGGATCGGTCACCCCGAGCTCGTCGAGCGCGGTCACCAACGGGGCCTTGAGCTGGTGGTGCAGTTCCGCGCTTGCCTCGTTCAGCTTCTCGCTCGGCGCGGCGGCCGCGATCGCGGACGCGATGGCGTGCTCGCCCTCGGCGACCAGGTCGAGGTTGGCGCGCACGTACGCCAGGACCCGGCGGTCGGCGGGACCCGCCGCGGCCATCGCCTCCTCCACGCGCGCCGACCAGCGCGGGAACGCGTCCTCGATCAGCGCCTCGAGCAGGTGCTGCCGTGACCGGAAGTACTGGTACATGCTGGACCGGGCCAGGCCGGCCCGGGCCGCGACCTCGGCGAAACCGAGGACCTCGGGGTTGCCCTCGGCGAGCACCTCGCGGGCGGCGTCGAGCAGGGCGCGTTGCTGCGCGGCCCGGTGCTCGGCGACCGTCGGTGCGGTGATCCGTGGCAAACGCCGTCCCCTTCCCCGGTTCGGCCGATCCGGGCGGGGCTCAGACGGCGGTGAGGCGACCGTCGGTCATCGTCACCACCCGGTCGCAGTGGTCGAGGACATCGTAGTCGTGGGTGACCATGACGGTGGCGGTGCCCGATTGCCGGGTCTCCTGCGCCAGCAGCCGCACGATGTCCTGGCTGCGGGCCCGGTCCAGGGCCGCGGTCGGCTCGTCCACCAGCAGCACCGACGGGCGGGCCACCAGGGCTCGCGCGATGCCGACCCGCTGGCGTTCGCCGCCGGAGAGCTGGTCGGGGCGACGATCCAGTTTGTCCCCGAGCCCGACCGCCTCGAGCAGTTCGCGCGGGTCGCGGAACCGGGACCGCTCCGACCGGGGCGCCATGCGGGCGAGGAGCTGCAGCTGCTCGGTGGCGGTGAGCGCGGCGAGCAGGTTGCCGGACTGGAAGACGAACCCGATGTGGGTTGCCCGGAACCGGGCCAGTTCCCGGCGGGACAGCGCGGTCAGGTCGTGGCCGTCGACGAGGACGGTGCCGGAATCGACGCGACCGAGGCCACCCGCGACGGCCAGCAGGCTCGACTTGCCCGAGCCGGAGGGTCCGACGACCGCGACGAACTCACCGGGTGCGACGGTCAGGTCCACGGCGTCGAGCGCGACGACCGTGCCGGCCCCGTCCCCCAGGGTCAGGTTCGCCCCGCGCAGCGACAGACCGGCGTCCGTGGTCTCTTCGGTGGAATCGGTTGCGGTGGAATCATTCCGGGTGGTCATCGGGCACCTCCGAGTGCGGTCAGGGGGTCGACGGATGCGATGCGGGCGATGGCGGCGGCGGAGCCGAGCAGACCGAGCACGATCAGCAGTGCCGAGGCGGTCACGACGGCGGCCGGATCGAGGGCGAACGGCACTCCCCCGCCGATCAGCGCCCCGAGGCCGGAGCCGATGGCCGCCCCGACCGCGGTCGCGGCGAGCAGCAGGAGAAGAGCCTGGGCGAGCCCGTCCCGCAACAGGTATCGGGTCGGCGCACCGAGTGCGCGCAGCACCGCGATCTCGTGCTTGCGCTGGATCGTCCAGACGGTGAAGAACGCCCCGACCACCAGAGCTGAGATCGCGTACAGGAACACCTGGATCAGGGACAGCGTGCTGGTCTCCGCGGAGAAACCGGGCGAGGAGGCGAAGGAGTCCTCGAGCTTCACGGAGGACGTGTTCGCGGCCGCGTCACCCGCCGCGAGATCCAGCTTGGAACCCGGAAGCGACTGCAGCGCAACGGCGGTCGCTTCGGTGTATGCCTGCGCGGGTGCGGTGTCGTCGGGGCGGGTGCCCGCGTGGATCTCCTGCCAGGTGCGCAGCGGCACGAACGCGACGTCGACATGGCCGAAGGTGTGCTGCTCGGCGGTCGCGCCGACCACCCGCAGTGTGGTTCCGAGCCGGTCGATGGTGATCGTGTCGCCGATCTTCAGGCCGGCGTCGAGGGCGGTGCTGCTGACCACCAGGCCGTCCGGGTCGGCCAGCCCGCTGCCCGCCGCGGCGGCCGGGGCCAGGAAGGAGTCCGGCTCGACCCCGAACAGGGCCAGGTCCACCGGCACCCCGCTGTCGCTGTGGGCGTTGACGAGGAAGTTGCCGAACGGGGCGGCGTCCGCGACACCGGGTTGCTGCCGCCAGGCCTGCACCTGCTCTTCGTCGACGACCGACCGGGAGAAGGCGCTGTCCGTCTTGGTGCCTGCCCCGAAGGCGAATGCGGTCACCGGCAGTCGTTTGAGCCCGGAGACGCCGTCCTCGACCAGTCCGGACGAGAGTCCGGACAGGAGAACGGTGAGGACTGCGATGAGGGCGACGACGCCGCCCATCAGTCCGAAGCGGGCGCGGGCGAACCGCAACTCCCGTAGTGCGAGGAACATGGCATCTCCTGAGCCCTGGGGGCATTTTCACGACAGTGTGTCGGCAAAGATACCAACACCGAGTCGTCAAGATTGGCGTGGGGCCCGAACCGGTGGCCCCGACCGGTTCCAGGGGCGACAATCAGGAGCGATGAACACCACCACATCGGGTCGGCCCCGTGACCCCCGCATCGACACCGAGGTCTTGACCGCAACGCGAGAGTTGTTGCTGGAGGTCGGATTCGACCAGCTGAGCGTTCGCGCCATCGCGAATCGTGCCGGGGTGAGCCGGGCCGCGATCGGGCGCCGGTGGGACTCGAAGGCGCAACTCGTCCTCGACGCCGTCCTCGGCGTGACCCCGGATCTGGCTCCCTTCGACGGCGCCGACCGGGAGGGCTGGATCCGATGGGTGGTCACCGGCAGCTCCGAACTGTTCCGGCAACCGGCGGTGCGGGCGGCGGTGCCGGGGCTGCTGGCCACCCTCCGCGATCACGACGACCTGCGCACCGCGCTGTGGCGCAACTTCGCCGGGCCGGCCGCCGCGCTGTTCCCCGGACGCACCGCGCACGACGGCACCGACCCGGACACCGCCCGGGCCCTGCTCGCACTGGGGGCAGGCGCGGCGATGTTCCTGTCCCTGATCGCGCCGAGCGAGGACACCGACGAGGTGCGCGAGGCCATCCTGGCCGTCCTGTTGCCCGGTGCCGGGGTCGAGCCGTCCGGGTAGATCAGCTCAGGGGCCCTGCGTCAGCCGATGTCGGCGCGCGCCAGGGTCGCGGGATCCTCTGCACTGCAACTGGATCGGACGACCAGCGCGGTGATCTGAGGCGGTCGCGGTCCCGCGAAGAGCAGCAGCACACCGGCGGCGCCCCGCAACCGGACCGGCCCGGATCCGAGTAGCGCCGTCGTTGGGTCGATTCCGTTGGCACGCAGGCATTCCGCACGCTGACCCGGATCGGAGAGGCTGCCCAGCGCGGTGTGGCCGAGCATGGCGAGCGCGGTGTCGGGCCGCAGGTCGTCGCCCAGCTGGACGGTCCCCGGCGGATCGGCGAGCGCGGTGGTGCCGGGTGCGGTGTCGGGGTCGTCGGCCACGATTCGGGAGAAGCCGATCGCACCGGCCGCGAACACCACCAGCGCGGCGGCGGCCGCTGCAGCGACCCGAACAGGGTCGAAACGGCGGGTCCGCGGTGCGACGGTCGACGCCAGGTCGCCGGCGGCCGTGGCGTCGTCGAGCGCGGCGTGCAGCCGGGCGATCACATCGTCGGGAGCAGGCGGCGCGGGTGCGGGGTCGGTGCGCAGGGCGCCGAGTTCGGCACGGACCCGGTCGAGAGCGGTCAGGGTCGCGCGGGCCTCCGGGTCGTGCGCGACGGCGGTCCGCATCCGGTCCGACACGTCGGCGGGCAGTACGTCACCGTGCAGATCGGCGAGTTGTTCGGGAGTGAACGGGGGGCGAAGCGTGTCGTCACCCTCGGCGACCATGGCACCTCCCCTGCGATCGTTGACTGTGGACCCTCCCCGATGGCGCCGGTTCACACCGTGCGTCACAAGGATTAGACCCCGCGCGGGCCGATTTGGTTCCGCTCTGCTCGAATGTATTTCAACTGTTGCGCGAGTTTGTTACGCGCCCGCGAGCACCGGCTCTTCACGGTGCCCTCCGGAACCCCCAGCAGCGCGGCCGCTTCCGCCACCGAGTAGCCCTCGAGGTCGACGACCACGATCGCGGCGCGCTGATCGGGTGGCAGCGTCGACAGCGCGTCCTCGATCGTCAGCGCCGTCTCCCGCTCCGCCATCGCGTCGCGGGTTTCCGCGGGCTCCGCACCCTCCCCCTCGGCCAGCGGCACCGTCGGTCGGGCGCGGTTGCGCCGGATCCGGTCCAGACACGCGTTGACGACGATCTTGTGCAGCCAGCTCCGGACCGCGGCGTCCTCCCGGAATGTCGCGGCAGTGCGGTGCGCCGACAGCAGCGCCTCCTGCAGCGCGTCCTCGGCATCCTGGATCGTGTAGCTGGTGCGGCGCGCCGTCTGCCACAAGTGGTCCTGATGTCGGCCCAGCAACTCCGCAAATGCACGTGGCTCCCCCGCCGCGTGCGCCGCCAGCAGCTGGGCATCGGACAACCCAGCCACGGCGATCCCCCTGTTGATTCGCACGCGCGATGCTAACCGACCGGGGGGTCTCCAGTCACTCCCTCGGGAGCGAAGTGTCTAACGAGTGGACTCGAGTCCGATCTCCGCGATCGTGGTCTGGTTCTTGCCGCCGTCGGTGCCGAGCTTGGTGATCCACACCAGCACGCGGCCGGTGCTGCTGTCCATGGTCACCGGGATGGTCGTGACGCCGTTCTCGAGGGTCGCGCGGCCGATCACCTGGGTCTGGTCGAGTGTGGGCCGGTCGCTGGGCGCGGTCCGGATCTCGACCTGCGTGCCGACGCTCGGCGAGGTGATGGTGACCTCGCTCAGCCGCGCCGGCTGCGCCAGACCGACCAGCAGCCCGACACCGTTCTTGAAGCTCGGGAACTGGTCGAAGTACGCGTCGGTGCTCCACTTCGTGGCCGGGTCGCCGTCGACCGCCAGCGCAGCCGTGGTCGGATTGTCGGCCGATCCCTGGGGCGAGAACACCGTCGCACCCGCAGGCGTCACCGGGGTGGGTGCCACCGGTGCCGGGGCGGCGCTGGTCGCGGCCGAGGGTGCCTCCTGACCGGTGGTCAGGCCGATGTTCTGCTCGTTGAGCGGCTCGTCGGAGCTGCTACCGGCCAACAGGTTGGTGAGCCACCAGCCGGCCAGCGCGAGCACGATCACGGTGAGCACGCCGAGCGTCGACAGCGCGATCAGCATCCGGTTGCTGCGGGTCTTCGCGACCTCCGCGCTCTCCTCCTCGGACAGCGCGTGCCCGGTCGAACCGGCCGGCCGCTGACCGAGCCGCAACGCGGGCATCATGTCGGTCTTCTGGTCGACGACCGATGCCTGGTCCAGGACGTGCTGGACCGTCGCGGCGGTGCGGATGCCGCCGTCGCTCTCCAGGGCCCGGACCGCGACCGCGGAGATCTCGAACGGCACTTCCGGTCGCACGACCCGAGGTTCGACCGGACCGGTGCCGTCCCGGTCGGCGAGCTTCATGCCACCGACCGTGTTGACGGGCCGGGTGTCGGCGGGAGCTCCGGACTCGGGCGCCGGGGCCGGCTCCCCGAGCGGCCACCGCGCGGTGATCAGTGCGTAGAGCATCGCGCCCAGCCCGCGGACGTCGGACGGTGCGTCGGCGTCGGACAGCGTCGCGGGGAACGCGAGGACCGCGTTGCCGTCGACGGAGATCCGCACCCGGTCGGGGTGGTCGATGGACAGGGCGCTGCCGCTGCGGTGTGCCGACTCCGCCGCGGACGCCAGTGCCCGGATCGCCCGGGCGGCGCCGACGGGGGACGGCGTGGTGTCGGCCATCTCGCGCAGCGACCGGCCCGGCGTCCACTCGGCGACGACGATGCCGCCGGAGCTGCCGCGGACCACGTCCAGGACCCGGGCCAGGCCGGGCGAGTTGATCCGGCCGAGCCGCAGGGTGCGCGAGAGCACCGCCTGCGGACCGGTGGCGTCGGAGGTGTCGTTGCCGGCGCGCTGCTCCGCGTCGACGAAGGTCAGTGCCACCTCGCGGTCCAGCTTGGTGTCGTGGGCCTGCCAGAACTTCAGGCCCCGGGCGCCACCGTGCGGGGCCAGCAGCCGGTACCGGCCACCGGCGACGGAGGCTCCGGCGATCAGCTTGGGGCCGCGGGGAGCGCTGCGGCGTGCCGTCCCGCTGCCGTCGCCGACCCGCATCGGGGGCAGCTGCGGCGAGCCGATCGGGATGACGCCGGTGTCGACGGTGAGGTCGCGCTCGGGGCGGACCCGGCTGTCGGCGGCACGCTTGTCCGCCGGACGCTTGTCGGCGTCGTTCGCCGGTGTGGCCGGACGCTTGTCGGCGGGGCGAGTGGACTCGGATTCGGATGCGCGTGGTGCCGGCGCGGACGCCTCCACCGTGGAACTGCCGGTCTGGCCGCCGGCAACGTTTTCGTCGCTCACCCTCGCTCCTTCGTGCAGCTCGTTTGAATCTCCCGTGGTCGGCGCCCCGGTACGTCGGGCACCAGGGTACGGGAGTTGTTCGCCGCCGCCGCGTTCTACCAGAGGACGCCCGATGACGGGTAGCAGTTCGGTGTCTGCCTCGTAGATCGACACGGCGTCGAGGCGTGCCATCGACCCCGTGTCGGACCGTGCGGCGGGTGCCGTCGCGGCGACCGCTCCGGCCTCGGCCGGTGCCACGACCGGCTGTGCCGGCGTCCGGCCCAGCACCCGGTTGACCAGGCGGGTCACCGCGACCGTCCCGGCGACGACCTCGGGGACGCCGGCGATCCGGAGCAGCGTGAACGTCACCGCGAGCATGAGCACGGCGCACAGCCCGACCTGGACGAAGGCGCCGGGCCCGCCGAACCGGTCCCCGAGCCGGTCCAGGCCGAGGAGTTCCTCGGCGGCCAGCATCGCGATGCCACCGGCCACCGAGGCGATGACCACCAGCACGACCGTCTTGCCGACGTTCGCCATGCGCAGCGACCCGAGGCTGCGGCGCAGCAGCACCGCACCGATCACCGCACCGGCGGTGAACCCGAGACCGTTCGCGACACCGAGCAGGCTGACCACCTGCTCGTCGTCGGTCGCCACCACCGGCGCCAGGACCGACAGCACGACCTTCACCGTGGTGATGCCGAGGATGATCCAGGTCGGCGTCCACGCCTGCTCGCGGGCGTAGAAGACGCGCAGGTGGATGAGGACCAGGGCGTACGGGATCAGGGTGAACGCGGACCAGCTCACCGCGTGGCCGAGGCGTTCGGCGTCGTGCTCGCCGAAGTTGCCGTAGCCGAACAGCGCGTGCCCGACCTGGGGTCCGGCGAAGGTCAGGAACACCACGATCGGCAGCAGCGACACCATCGTCAGGCGGGTCGCGACAGAGAGATCGTCGACGACGGCGGGGGTGTTCTCGTCGGCGGCGTTGCGGCTGAGCCGCGGCATGATCGCGGTCAGCACGGTGACGCCGAGGATGCCGTACGGCAGCTGCAGCAACAGCCACGCCTGCTGGTAGATGACCGGTCCCGCGGCGTCCGCGTCCGCCGCGATGCGGGTGCCGATCGCGAAACCGATCTGGCTGATCAGCACGTACAGCACGATGGCGACGCCCATGCCGGCGAACATCTTGAGCCGGGTGTCGAGACCCCACAGCGGGCGCAGGTTGATGCCCTGCCGCCGGATCGCGGGCAGCAGCGTCACCACCTGCACCACCACGCCGAGGGTGAAGCCGAGGCCGAGCACCAGCAGCCGCGTGGTGGTGACCTCGTCACCGCCGGGCAGCAGCCAGTACACGGCCAGCACGGCGAGGACCGTCAGGTTGTTCAGCACCGGCGCCCAGGCACCCGGTTTGAACACCTGCCGGGTGTTGAGGATCGCCGTGAGCAGCGCGGACAGGCCGTAGAACAGGATGGCAGGCAGCAGCAGATAGGCGAAGTTGGTCGACAGGTGCGCATCGACCTTGCCGTCGTTCGGCAGGAACAGGCGGGTCAGCAGCGGCGCGGCGAGCACCGCGGCGGTCGCGGCCAGTCCGAGGGTGACCACCGACAGGGTGAACAGTCTTCGGACGAAGGTGGCGCCGCCGTCCTCGTCCTCCTTCTCGGCCCGCACCAGCACCGGAACGACGATCGCGGTGAGTACCGCTCCGAGCACCAGCTCCGAGATCATGTTCGGCAGCTGGCTTGCGACGGTGAACGAGCTCGCCGCCGCCGAGCCAAGCGCGGTCAGCAGCAGCACCTGCTTGAGGAACCCGGTGATCCGGCTGACGAGTGTCGCGATCGCGATCGACCCGGTCGACGCGATCAGCCGGGAGTTCGAGTTGTCCGGCTCGGTGTCGTCGTCGTACTCGTCGGTGTCGGTCGACGGCACCACCTGCTGAGGTGCGGTCGTCGTCGGCCGCGTCGTTGCCGGTTGGGGCGGCGGGCCGGATTCGGCGACCGGTGGCACGAAACGCTGCGGCATCGCCCGCGTGGCGTCGGAGCCGGGCGCCGCCGCCGGTGCGGGGCGCGGCGGGTACTGCTGCGGTGGATGGGGCGGTGCCGGTTGCGACTGATTCGGGTGGGGCCGGGGCGGGTACGGCCGGGACTGCGGCGGATACGGCTGCTGCGGTGGATACGGCCGCATCGGAGCGGGCGGCTGTCGCCGCGGATCCGGCGGCGGTCCGGCGGGGTTCCGCTCCCAGGGGGCCCGTGAGGGATGAGGCTGCTGGTCGCGACCGGTTTCGACCGGTTGCCGCGCCTGCTCCGGGCCGGTGCCCGGTGGTCGTCGCGTGCTGCCCGTCATCGGCCTTCGTACCCTTCGTCCGCTGGGTCCGGCTGACCCCGGAACCGGTGCCAGAGCCGCCGTCCCGCAAGCAACAACAGTAATGTGCCCGCGCCGCCGGTGATGATCGCCAGCAACTTGCCGTACGAGTTGGAGCGGACCGAGACGGAGGTCGATTCGCCCAATTCGCGGCCGTTCGCGGTGGTCAGTGCCACGTCGACGACCATCTTGCCGGTCTCCGTCACTTTTGCCGGGACCTGGAGCGCGCGGCTGCCGCGCGCAGGCAGCTGCTGGTCGCCGATGTCGGTGATCGTCATGCCCGGCGGTGCCGACAGCCGCAACCGCACGGTGATGCCGACCGGCAGGTCGTTGCGGGCGACGAACAGCAGTGGGCTCTGCTCGGAGGCGAGGGTGTACGCGCCACCTGGGGCGAGCACCGTCACCGAACCGTAGATCCGGCCGAGCGCGGCCTGCACCTGCGTGACCCGCTGTTCCGCGTCGATCGTCGCGACGTTCCGGTCGGCGTCGCGGCGCCCCGCGGTGCTCATCGCGCGAAGCAGGTCTTCCTCGAGCGGTCCGGTGAAATCGGTCGGGGTCAGCGCGGACTGGGGTTCGTACACCAGTGTCTCGGTCAGCGCGTCGATCTCGGGGGCCGCCGCGGTGACGTCCGTGGCGACCGCCGCCGGGGCGCCGTCCGCGGCCGCCTGGTCCGGGTAGTCGAGCTGCAGCGGCGGTGGCGCTGCGGGAAGGTCGAGCAGGTCAGGCACGGAACGGGAGGTCGCCAGCCCGGACCGCAGCATCGTCGACACCGTGGACAGCACCGCGCGGGCCTCGTCGCCGTCGGGTGTCCACTGCTGTGGCGGCACCAGCAGCAGGGAGCGGGGCGCCGCGTCGGCGAGCCGGGAGGCGGTGCTGCGGGCGGTCAACGATTCCCAGGTCATCGCTCCCAGGGCGTCCTGCAGGCGGGCGGTGCGGGAGTCGCCGGCCAGCTCGTAGCGGGCCGACTCCGGGGTGAACGTCGGGGTCTGCGGGCTCGCGCCGACGGCGGCCAACGCGGTGGCGGCGGCGACGTCGAACAGGGTCGCGTACAGCGGCCCGCCGTTGTTGCCACCCTCGAGTGGCACCTTCGCGACCGTGGTCGTGTCGGTGACCGCGTTCGCGGCCAGCAGTGTCGTCGGCCCCAGCCCCGGCAGGCCGGCGGCGGCGGCGGGGTCGAGCACGCCGGAGTCCGGCCACGTCAGACCCCGCACGGAGGTCACGCCGAGCACGCCGTCGACGATGTCGGCGGGCCGCTCGAGCGCGCGGGCGGTCAACGTCGCGTCGCCCACCCGGTGCAGTGCGGTCAGATCCGTCTGGGCGAACGGGACCGCGGTGACGCACATCCGGGACGCCAGGTCCCGGAGCCGGCCCAGCCACTCGCTCGCCGCGGTCTGCCCGGTGCCGTCGTGGGTGGGACCGGTCGGGTCGTCGGGGTCGTCGACGACGAGGTAGCCGCGGGTCATGTTGGCCACCGTGACCAGCAGGTCCGGGTCGACGGCCAGGCACATGCTCCGCCCGAGCTGGCGGTCGCGGTCCAGGTCCTCGCCGGTGGCGAAGTCGGCGGCCGCGACGAGCTGTTCGAGCCGGCCACCCTGTGCCAGCGACGTGGCCAGCTCGTCGTCGACGAGCCGCACCTTCTCGTCGTTGGACCCGGGGATCCCGGCCGCCAGCCGCGGGCGGTCGGCGAGTGGCCACATCAGGGTCACCGCGACGGGATCGGTGGTCGACGGGGGTACCGGCCCGGCATCCGGGTCGGACGGGTCGGCGGCATCCGGGTCGCGGGGCAGACCCAGGACCGGGAGCAGGAAGCGGGCGTCGTCGAGGCGGGCGGCCCCGCCGTACTCGGGGGTGCCGTTGACGTTCACCAGCAGCGGGTACACGCCGGGTTCGTCGATGTCCAGGGACGACGCGTCCGACGACCGGAGCGGCAACGCGACGGTGAAGCGGGCGGACTGGCCGATCTCGAGGCGGTCCCGGATCTCGGCGAACGGTCCGACGATGTCGAACTCGTCCTGGTCGGCGGCGAGCACGGTGCGCAGCCGGTCCGGTGTCGTCACCATCGGTGCCCGCTGCAACCGCACCTGGACGTCGGAGACCGCGCGATCGCCGACGTTGGCGACGGTGCCGGTGACCGTGACGGTCGGCGCGCTGGACGTGGTCACGGTGCTGGGGGTGACGGTGTCGACCGTCAGGGACACGAACTGCTGCGACTGCCCCGGGCGCGTGCCGGGCTGGGAAGTCGTCGGTGTCGTGGTCGTCGGAGCCGCGCCGGCGAGGGCGGGGGATCCGAGTGGGGCGGCGAGAGCCAGTGCAGTCAGGGTCGTCGCGGCAAGCCGACGTAGGGCCGTCCTCATCCGTTCTCTCGGGTCCCGTCGCCGACGTTCGAGGTGTCGTCACCGGTCGGGCCGGTGGCCATCCGTGCGATCAGCTCCCCGGCGACCTCCGCGAGCCGGCGTTCGTCCGCGTATGCGAGCCGGGACTCGAGCTCGGTCAGCGGCACCCACGCGACCTCGGTGACCTCGACGTCCTCGTCGGACAGTTCGCCACCCTGGAACCTCAGCAGGTAGTGATGCACGGTCTTGTGCACGCGCCGCCCCTCGGTGACGAACCAGTAGTCGATGCTGCCGAGCGAGGCGAGGATCGTGCCGCGGATTCCGGTCTCCTCCGCGACCTCACGCATCGCGGTCTGCTCGGCGGTCTCCCCCTGCTCGATGTGGCCCTTCGGCAGCGACCAGAGCAGTCGGCCGCGGCGGTCGGTGCGACCGATCAGTGCCGCGCACTGCAGTTCGCTCGGGCCGTCGAGCCCGTCGACGACGAGTCCGCCGGCGGACGTTTCCCGCACCGTGCGCATTCGCGGGTTCGGGCGGTCGCCGTGCCCACCGCGACGCCGCGGGTTGCGGCGGCTGCGGTTCGCGCGTTCGGCAGGAGACACCCAATCGATACTAGTTGTCGCGTGCGGGTGCTCCCGAATCCCACACCGGTGGACCGTCGGCGGGCTCGGGCCGTGGCTGCTCGGGTCGGTAAGCTGCACAGTCGTGGTTTCCCCAACTCCCGATGCCGAGCGTCGCGCGCGCCTGCTCGACGCAGCGACCGTCACCCTGCGCGGCCTGTCGGACGTGCTGACCCCGCTCGGGGCGCGCTTCGCCGACGCCGGGCACGAGCTGTACCTGGTCGGCGGCAGCGTGCGGGATGCGGTGCTCGGCCGGCTCGGCACCGACCTGGACTTCACCACCGACGCCCGGCCCGAGCAGGTGCAGGCGCTGCTGAAGGGGTGGGCGGACAACCAGTGGGACACCGGCATCGCCTTCGGGACGATCAGCGCGGCGAAGGCCGGTCAGCAGATCGAGATCACCACCTTCCGCACCGACGCCTACGACGGGGTGACCCGCAACCCGGAGGTCGCCTACGGCACCAGCCTCGACGAGGACCTGGTCCGCCGCGACTTCACCGTCAACGCGATGGCCGTGCGCATCGGCCCGGCCGGTGAGCAGGAGTTCGTCGACCCGCTCGGCGGGATGGACGCGCTGCTCGCCGGCGTCCTCGACACGCCGGCCGCCCCGGAGATCTCGTTCAACGACGATCCGCTGCGGATGCTGCGCGCCGCGCGGTTCGTCTCCCAGCTCGGCTTCACCCTGGCGCCCCGGGTGCACGACGCGATCGTCGCGATGGCCGACCAGATCGACCGGATCACCGCGGAACGGGTCCGCGCCGAACTCGACAAGCTGATCCTCGGCGAGTACCCGGGTGAGGGCATCGAGGTGATGTGCACGACGGGGCTCGCGGCCCGGGTGATGCCGGAGATCCCGGCGCTGACCCTCGAGATCGACGAGCACCACCAGCACAAGGACGTGTATCAGCATTCGCTGACGGTGCTGCAGCAGGCGATCGACCTCGAGGAGGGCGACCCGGACCTGGTGCTGCGCTGGGCGGCGATCCTGCACGACATCGGCAAGCCGGACACCAAACGCAACGAACCGGGCGGCGGGGTCAGCTTCCACCACCACGAGGTGGTCGGCGCGAAGATGGTGCGCAAGCGGATGCGGGCGCTCAAGTACTCGAAGCAGATGGTCGAGGACGTCTCCCGGCTGGTGTTCCTGCACCTGCGGTTCCACGGCTACGGCGACGGGCAGTGGACGGACTCGGCGGTGCGCCGCTACGTCACCGACGCCGGCGACCTGCTACCGAAGCTGAACAAGCTGGTGCGGGCGGACTGCACCACCCGGAACAAGCGGCGGGCCGCCAAGCTGCGGGCCAACTACGACGATCTCGAGGTGCGGATCGCGCGGATCGCGGAGCAGGAGGATCTGGCGCGGGTGCGCCCCGACCTCGACGGCAACGCGATCATGCAGTTGCTGGGCATCCCGGCGGGACCGGAGGTCGGCCAGGCGTGGACGTTCCTCAAGGAACTGCGCCTGGACCGTGGGCCCCTGCCCCGCGAGGAGGCCGAGGCCGAGCTGCTGAAGTGGTGGGCCGAGCGCTAACCGATCGGGCGGGCCGGGTCGGAGGTCCATTCCGACCAGGAGCCCGGGAACAGCGCCGCGTCGATCCCGGCGAGCCGCAGCGCGACGATCAGCTGGCTGGCATTGATGCCGGAGCCGCAGTACGCGGCCACGGGCCGGGAGCCGTCGATTCCGGCTCGGGCGAAGCGGGCCCGCAGCTCGTCGGCAGACCGGAACCGGCCGTCGGCGGCGAGGACCTCCGTCGCGGGGACGTTCACCGCACCCGGGATGTGACCCGCGACCGGATCGATCGGCTCGACCTCGCCGCGGTAGCGCTCACCGGCCCTGGCGTCGACCAGCACCCCGTCGCGGGCCCGGTCCGCGGCCCCGTTGGCCGTGGTGGTCGGCAGCGCCGCGGCGGACAGGTCCGTTGCCGTGAAGGCGATGTCGCCGATCTCCGGTTCGTGGGAGCCGGTCTGGACGGCCCCTCCCGCGGACAGCCAGGCCGCCCAGCCGCCGTCGAGGACGGTGACCTCGGGGACGCCTGCGGCGGTGAGCAGCCACCAGGCGCGCGAGGCGGGCACGTTGTTCCAGTCGTCGTAGACCACCACGGGAACGCCCGCGCGGACGCCCCACCGACGCGCGGCCTCCGCGAGCCGGCCGCCGCTCGGCAGCGGATGCCGGCCGCGGCCGGGGACGCCGTGGTCGCTGAGCTCGGACTCCAGGTCCACATATGCCGCACCCGGAATGTGACCGTCGTCGAACTCGGTTCGCCCGTCCGGCCGGTCGATCCGCCATCGGACGTCGAGGATCACGATGTCCTCCCCTCGACCGAGCCGGGTCAGCAGATCGGCGGGGGCGATGATGTCGGCTGTCATCGCACCAGTGTGCCCTCGCCGGTCAGTTCAGCTGCGCGCGCATGAGATAGACGTTGTAGCTGTCCCATTCGGACATCGTGAAGTACAGGTCGTGTTCGGTGGACCAGGGGTGGATGAAGCCGCCGTACATCGCGGGGTAGTCGGCGGACCGGACGACGGGGACGCCCTTGGTCCAGGTGCCCTGCGGACTCGTCGACTGCCGCAGGACGATCGCGCCTGCGACGGTGTCGAGGTAGCTCATCTGCCACAGCCCGCGCGCCTCGTCGTATCGCACCGACAGTTCGGCGGCGGTGTCGTGCAGGATCGGGGTGGGCCACTTCTCCCCCACCGGCGTCCACTCGCCGTTGACCCAGTACTGGTAGGCGGTCTTGTTGAGCACCTGGTCCTTCGCCACCCGGGCCACCGCGACGGTGCCGAGCCGGCCGTTGGGGGTACCGAACAGGTAGACGTGGTCACCGGCCGGAACCATGCTCGCGACCTGGAAGTTGTTGAGCCCGAAGATGTTCTCCCATCGGGCGTACGGATCCTTGGTCCAGGTCCGGCCGTTGTCGTCGGAGTAGGCGATCCCGCCGTAGTTCGTGTACCAGAGTCCGGGGACGACGCTCCAGCGCCGGACGGACATGTAGCTCATGTACTGCCGGTCGCCGAGCGCGAAGCCGGAGGTGGGGATGGTGGTGGTCTCCCAGTTCTTGATCTTGCGGCTGCCGAGTACCTCGGCGGCGTGGCAGCGGCTGTCCTGCACCATCGAGTCGATGGTCAGCCCGTCGGACAGGTCGCGGTCGGTGCTGTGTCCCACCACGTTCGAGCGCCAGTCGGTGCCGTTGGCTCCGGGCGGGGTCCAGTCCTTGCCGAAGGTGTCGCCGAACGCGATCGTCACCTCTCCGGGCTTGGACTCCCAGGTGATGCCCAGGTCCGTGCCGTTGACCTGCCAGCGCTTGTCGGTGCGGTTGATCGAACCATGTCCGGTCAGCTGCGCGACCAGGGAAGTGGATTCGACGCTCGCCGCGGGCGGGGCGGCGGTCACCGGTGCCGGTTCGACGGGCGGCGACTGCGGTGCCGGCGCCGGAGGAAGCGGCTCGGACGGACCGGGACCGGGAACGGGAATCGGGATCGGCTCGGGGTCGGGGGTGATCGAGAACCGCGGCACCGACGACCCGTTCGACCCGAGGGACGACCCGAAGGACGAGCCGGTCGACCCGAGTCCCGACGACTCCGGCCCCGACGATTCCGATCCCGACGACGCCGAACCCGACGAGCCGGGGTCGCCGTCCGGTCCCTCGGGCGCAGGGTCGGTCAGATCCGGGCAGGGGTCGGCGCACGGGTCGGCGGGCAACGGCGCCTGCGGTACGCGGGTCTGGTCCTGCGGCGGGTCGGGCACCGGCACCGGCACGATCTGCGGCCACGGGTACCGGATGTCGATGTTGCCGGGGAGGGCCGGTCCGCCCCCGGCGGCCGCGGATGGGTCGAAACCGGTTTCACCGCAGGCGTTGGTCGGTACACTCGGGGCCGCGGACGCCGACGGTGCGGCCAGCAGTGATCCCGATGTGACGAGCGCGAGCGCACACAGCGGTGCTCCGATCCGGCGGTACATCGAGCCCCCTCTTCGGTCGGGTGGCCGTGACGGCCGGTCGGGCGAACGTGCGAGTCGAATCTAACAGCGCACGCCGAGACTCTCGCGCCGCGTCGACCGTTCGACCGACAGTGCGGCGGAGCGGAACCGGCCGCGGCCGTAGTGCGTCCTACCCGTATGGACCTGGTGGAGTACGTCTTTGGAACGGGCGTCGACGACCCGCACGAGTGGGTGTCGACGGCGGACCTCGACCTGGGCGAGCCCGGCGGGCCGGACGCCGTCGCGCTCGACTTCGACGGGGACGGCCTGTGCGACGATGCGCTGTGGGATCGCGATGGTGACGGGGTGGCCGAGTTCTCCGTCCTCGACGCCGGAGCGGAGTCGGTGCGATTCTTCACCGATCCCGACGGGTCGGGCACGTGGGCGGTCGAGGTCGACTCACCGACACCTCGGGGCAACCCGGTCCCGGCCGAATCCCCTGCCGCGGGGTCGCCGGAAGACACTCCGCTCGACACCGACGGCGACGGCACGGTCGACGCGGTGCTCGCGACCCGGGGCAGCGTCACCGAACTACAGGTCGACACCGATGCAGACGGCGGCATGGATCTGCTGCTGGTGGACTCGGACGGGGACGGACTGCTCGATGTCTCGGGGGCAGGCCGCCCGGTGAGTGAAACATACTGAGAAAGCCCTGTTTTCACGGGCGATGGTGATGGGGGTTCAACCGGTGCGACGCGAGTTCGCGGCCACCGCGACGAGACCGAGCGTGTAGACGCCGACCCCGGCGTACACCAGCGCGGGGGTGCGGCCGTCGGGGGCGATAACCGTCGCCGCCGCGGCGAGCGCGGCGAGGAAAGCGATGTTGAAGACGGTGTCCTGGAGCGCGAAGACCTGACCGCGCCGGGTGTCGTCGATGTCGATCTGCATGGCTGCGTCCCCGGTGAGCTTGACGGTCTGCCCGGCGAGGCCGAGCAGGAACGCCCCGATCAGCAGTGACTGCTGGGTCAGGGCCGCGATGAGGGTCGCCTGGACGACGAGGGCGGTGGTCAGGCCGAGCACCACGGTGCGGGTGCGCCCGATCCGAGGGATCAGCAACGGGGTCGCGACGGCGGCGAGCAGCATTCCCGCCGCGGTTGCGCCGACGGCCACTCCGAAACCGGCCAGCCCGCCGGGCAGTGCGCCCTCGGCCGCCGGTGCCCGCAGCAACAGCACCATGATCAGTGTGTCGATTCCGAACACGATGCGGTGCGCGCCGATTCCGGTCATCGCAGTTGTGACGCCGGGCGCCTGCCACACCGCGGTGGCCCCGACACGGAGCCCCGCGGCCACCGCCCGCGCCGCGGCGGCGGTGCCGCCCACACCTGAGGCGGCGGTGCCGCCCACACCTGAGGCGGCGGTGCCGCCCACACCCCCCGCCGCCGCGGAGCCCGCCACCACGGAGGTGGCGCCGGGCCCGAGGCGGTGCGGGGCGAATCCGGCGGCGGCGACTGCGCCGACCACGGAGCCGAGTGCCGCGACCGCCACCGCGATCCCGGAGCTGCGGTCGCTGCTGCCGAGCAGGCCGATCACGGTCACCGCGGCGCCCGCACCGGCGGCGGAGACGCCGGAGCCGACGGTCGCGAGCACGGAATTGGTGGACACCAGCCAGGATTGGCGCACGACGTGCGGCAGGGACGCGGACACGCCGGCGAGGACGAACCGGCTCACCCCGACGGCGGCGAGGGCGAGGAGCAGGATCGGTGGATTCGGCGCGCCGGCGAGCAGACATCCCGCGGTGGCGAGGATCAGGGTGCCCCGCAAAAGATTTGCCCATTTCAGTACGGCCCGCCGGTCCCAGCGGTCGAGTAGTGCGCCGGCGAAAGGGCCGATCAGTGAGTAGGGCAGCAGCAGGACCGCGAACCCGGCGGCGATGGCAAGGGGGTCGGTGTTCCGTTCGGGGTTGAACAGGATCGCCCCGCCGAGCGCGGCCTGGAACATGCCGTCACCGAACTGGCTGGCGAAGCGCACCGTGACGAGGCGGCCGAGGCCGGGGGTGGCGCGGATCGCCGCGCGCAGCCGGTGGTGCGGGCGTCCGGTTTCATCCGGTACGTCAGTGTTGCCCGCCGGAGTGTTGCCCACGGCCGGACCCTACCGCGACGGGCGCGGAGCCACGGTCCCGCCACCAGGCCACGGTGGTGGCCGCGGCCTCGGGCAGTGGGGTCGGCGTCAGGCCGAGCAGACGTTCGCTGCGGGTCGAGTCCAGAACGAAGGGCCGCTCGAACTGGTAGAGCATCTCGGCGAGTTCGCGGGTCGGTCCGTGCACCCGGCCGACCGCGCGCAGTGCCCAGCCCGGCAGCACGCCGACCTTCGGGTCCTCGACCCCGGCCGCGTCCGCGAACGCCTGCACCATCTGCCGCTGGGTCACCGCCGGTCCGGTCGGGGCGTGCAGCACCGAGTTCCACAGGTCCCGGTTGTCGGCGGCGGCGATCATCGCGGCGGCGAGGTCGGGCACGTAGGTGAACGAGTGCGGCACGTCGAGGGCGCCCATCACCCGGATCCGGCGGCCGGCGAGCAGCGTCGCGACCATCCGTTCGCCGCCGTGGGCCATCAGGGCGTGGGGGCCGAAGAAGTCGGAGGCGGCGACGCTGACGGTCGGGGTCGCGGACCGCTCCCGGGCCCGCAGGAGCTCCGCGCGGATTCCGAGCTTGCCGGTGGTTGCGGTGCGCGGGGTGTGCTCGGTGATCGGGCCGTCGACCGGCCCGTACGAGTACAGGCTCTCCGGGAACACCACGACCGCGCCGGCGCGGCCGGCGGCATCCAGCACCGCGGCCTCGGTGGACGGCAGCTCGCGGCGCCAGGCGGCCGCGGAGTAGGCGGATCCGTGGGTGCAGTGGAACACCGCGGCGGCGCCGTCGAGCGCGTCGTCGAGGGCGCCCGGCACCGAGACGTCGACGCGGCGGCGCTCGATCGCGGGGTGACCGGGGCCGGAACCGGACCGGGTGAGCAGGCGAACCCGGTCGCCGCGATCGGCGAGTCGGGTGGCCACGGCCCAGCCGACCGGTCCGGCCCCGGTCACCACGTGCAGTGTCGACATGACGTTCTCCTCTGGTCGGGATTGCTGTCGGATTTCGACTTAGAGAGCACTGCTCTCGTTTTGAGAATGCACCCCCGCCGCGCCGGAGTCAAGAGCAGTGCTCTCAAAAGTTGACAGTGCTCACGCTCAGCGGTCAGGCTGAACGACGTGACCGCCACCCCCCGCCAGCGCGCCCGCGAACGGACCCTCGCCGACATCACCCGCATCGGCCGGGATCACCTGGCCCGCGACGGGGCGGCGGCGCTGTCGCTGCGCGCGGTCGCCCGCGACCTCGGTGTGGTGTCCTCGGCCGTGTACCGCTACGTCGCCAACCGGGACGACCTGCTGACCCTGCTGGTCGTCGAGTGCTACACCGAACTCGGCGACGCCGTCGACGCCGCGCTCGCCGCCGTCGACACCGAGGATGCGCCGGACCGGCTGCGGGCACTCGGGCACGCGGTCCGCGAATGGGCGCTCGGCGAACCCGCCGGCTACGCCCTGCTGTTCGGCAGCCCGGTGCCCGGCTACCACGCACCCGCGGAGCGGACCACCGGTCCCGGAACCCGGGTGATCACCGCGCTCGTCCGGATCGTCGAGGACGCCCACCGCGCCGGAACCCTGCGCGCGATGCCCTCCCCGCCGGTGGCCGAGTCGCTGCGTCGCGACGCCCGGCGCATCCGCGCGGAGCTGGGCCTCGACCTGCCGGACGAGGCGCTGGCCAGGGCGGTGCTGCTGTGGGTGTCACTGTTCGGCGCCGTGGGGTTCGAGGTGTTCGGGCAGTACGGCACCGACACGTTCTCCGATCCGCGGGCACTGTTCGATCACCACCTGACCGTGCTCGCCGACACGGTCGGCCTGTAGCGGAGGGCCGCCTCGGCCAGGACACGGGTCGGCTCCTGCGGTGCAATGATTGTGCGGTGGATCCCGCAGACGAACCCGACGACCGCACGGCCTCGACGGAACCCGTGGTGCGGCCGGGCAGCCTGCTGGTCTCCGCCACCGACCTGACCGAACCGGCCTTCCGGCGCACGGTCGTCTACGTCATCGAGCACAACGAGGCGGGCAGCCTCGGCGTCGTCCTCAACCGGCCCAGCGAGGCCGCCGTGCACACCGTCCTGCCGCAGTGGGCCGAGTTGTGCACCCGCCCGAAGGCCCTCCACGTCGGCGGCCCGGTCAAGCTCGACTCCGCCCTGTGCCTGGCCACGCTGCGGACCGGCGCGAACATCGACGGCGTTCACGGCCTGCGCCGGGTCCACGGCCGCGTGGTGATGGTGGATCTCGACAGCGACCCCGACCAGGTGGGCAGCCACATCGAGGGACTCCGGGTGTTCGCCGGATACTCCGGGTGGACGATGGGTCAGCTCGACGGTGAACTGCAGCGCGACGACTGGATGGTCGTCTCCGCGTTGCCGTCCGACGTGATCGGACCGCCGCGCGTGGACCTGTGGGCGCAGGTTCTGCGCAGACAACCGCTCCCGCTCTCGCTGCTCGCCACCCACCCGATCGAGGTCGATCGCAACTGATCCGGCAGCGACACCTGTAACCCGTAGAACCCTCCTGAACCGAACCGGTCCCGATACCGTGGTCCGGTCGGGAGGAGACGGATGCCGCAGGATCAGGCGGAACTGATGCGTGTCCTGTACGGGGAGCACGCGGCGGCGCTGTGGCGGTACGCGATGAGACTGACCGGTGATCGGGTCCAGGCGGAGGACATCGTCCAGGAGACGTTGCTCCGCGCCTGGCAGCGGCCCCGGATCCTCGACCAGAGCGAGCGGTCCGCGCGGGCCTGGCTGTTCACCGTCGCCCGGAATCTGGTCGTCGACTCGAGCCGCAGTGCCCGGGCGAAACGGGAGTTCGGCACCGACAGTCCCCCGGAGCAGGCGACACCGGACGCCTCCGAGGCCGCCCTCGACTCCTGGCTGATCGCGGATGCGCTCGCCCAGCTCAGCCCCGACCACCGCGCCGTGCTGGTCCGGTCCTACTACCGCGGCATGTCGACGCGCCAGATCGCCGACGACCTCGACATCCCGGACGGCACCGTCAAGTCG
Source organism: Rhodococcus sp. NPDC003348 (assembly GCF_053589375.1). Taxonomy (NCBI): domain Bacteria; kingdom Bacillati; phylum Actinomycetota; class Actinomycetes; order Mycobacteriales; family Nocardiaceae; genus Rhodococcus; species Rhodococcus sp. NPDC003348. The sequence continues at coordinate 29,812 of NZ_JBSFRT010000012.1, read as the reverse complement.
CGGCTGCACTACGCACTGCGCGCCCTTCGGCTGGCGCTGCAGGAGATGGGGGTGACACCGTGACCACCGACCCGGACGTCTACGCGGACTGGGACGCTGCCTACGTGCTCGGCTCCCTCGACGCCGACGACCGCCGTGCCTACGAGGAGCACCTCGGCGGTTGCGACCGGTGTGCGCTGGCCGTCGCCGAGGTCGCCGGGCTGCCTGCGCTGCTCGGGAAGGTGCCCGCCGCCACGGCACTCGGACTCGATGCACCCTCGCCGGCGGGTCCGACGCCGATCCCGCTGCGCGGGGACGCTGCCGGAGACCCGCCGCCCGACCTGCTGCCGAGACTGATGGCGGCGACCCGTCCGCGGCGGCACTGGGGCCGGGCCGCGGCGATCGGGGTGGGTGCGGCGGCCGCGGCGGCCGCGCTGGCGGCGGCCGTGACGTTGCTGCCGACCGAGCCGACCGGTCCGTCGCCGAACATGCCGCAGGGCCCGTCGGCGCCGGTGACGGCGCAGGCCATGGAGCCGGTCGTGCCCAGCTCGGTGACCGCCGAGGTGTCGGTGATCGCGCAGTCGTGGGGCAGCCGAATCGACGTGGTCTGCCGCTACGAGGCCCCGCCCGGCGGCGGATACGGGACCGAACGGTCCGACTACGAGCTGATCCTCACCGACCACAGCGGCACCCGCACCACCCTGGCCACCTGGTCCGCCGCGGCCGGGGAAACGGTGACGCCGTCGGCGACGACGAGCGTGCCGATGCTGTGGATCGAACGTGTCGACATCCGCTCGGTGACAACCGATCAGGTGATCCTGACCAGCACCTTCTGACGGATCCCGGCGCGGTTCACGACAGGTGTGAACCGTTCGACGCCGACGTTCGTGTCCCTCGGTGAAGCACTGGGGCCGGGCACGGGAGGTGTCGATGACGGTGACACGGGTGGTCGACCACCTCGTCGAATCGCTCGCCGACTTCGGGGTCCGGCACGTGTTCGGGGTGGACGGGGCCAACATCGAGGATCTGTACGACGCCCTGTCCCGCTGTGGCGCGCCGATCACCGGTGTGGTCGCCAAGCACGAGTTCGCGGCCGCGACGATGGCCGACGGTGCCGCGCGCAGCACCGGACGGCTCGGCGTGGTCGCCGCCACCTCCGGTGGCGGCGCGCTGAACCTGGTGGCCGGGCTCGGGGAGGCGTTCGCGTCACGGGTGCCGGTCCTCGCCCTGGTCGGTCAGCCGCCGCGAACGCTGGAAGGCGTTGGAGCGTTCCAGGATTCGAGTGGACGCGCCGGATCGCTGGACGCGGTCCGGCTGTTCGCCGAGGTGTCCCGGTACTGCGCGCGGGTCGAGCGGGCCGGAGATCTCGCCGACCAGCTGTCCCGGGCGGTGTCCGCGGCCACGCGCGGCGGCCCGGCGGTGCTGCTGCTCCCGAAAGACGTCCAGCAGTCCGCCGCCGACCCGACGTCCCGGCGGCCGATCGACCCGAGACCCGCACGCGCCCTGGACAAACCGGGAATCGCGCGAGTCGCGCGCGCCGCGGGGCGGGCGCGTCGACGCGGCAAGATCCTGGTTCTCGCCGGCGACGAGGTCGCGCGGGCCGACGCCCGCGGTGAGCTCGCGGATCTGGTCCGCGTGCTCGACGCCGCGGTCGCGGTCACGCCCGACGGAAAGGACACGGTGGATCCGCGCACCCGCGGATTCTGCGGGGTCGCGGGCGTCATGGGACACCCCGAGGTCCTCGACGCCCTGAACTGTGCGCAGCTGTGCCTGCTGGTCGGCACCCGGATGCCGGTTCTCGCCCGGACCGGCCTGGACGAGGGGCTGCGCGGCTCGGTGGTCGCGTCCCTCGGGTCCGTGCCCCCTTACCTGCCGTCCACCCATGCCGTCTCCGTCGACCTGCGGGCGTCGCTCCGCCGCCTCACCGCGCTGCTCGGACCCGTCCCGGGCCCCCCGGTCGACGGCCCGCCGCTGTGCTCGGTCGGGCTGCCCGTACCGGAGGCCACCGGTCCGGGGCTGCGCTACCGGGACGCGATGGCCGCCCTGGACCGGCACCTGCCGGCCGGTGCGGACGTGTTCGTCGATGCCGGGAACACCGGTGCGGCGGCCGTGCACCACCTGCCGGTGCGACGCGGCGGCAGGTTCGTCGTCGCGCTCGGCATGGGCGGCATGGGCTACGCCTTCGGTGCCGGGATCGGGTCGGCGTTCGAGCGGCGGCGCCGCACCGTCGTGATCGCCGGGGACGGCGCCTTCTACATGCACGGCATGGAACTGCACACCGCGGTCCAGCATGCGCTGCCGGTCACGTTCGTCGTCTTCAACAACAACGCCCACGGGATGTGCGTGACACGCGAACGATTGCTGTTCCCGGACCGGTTCAGCCTCAACCGGTTCGCGCCGTCGTTCCTCGCCGCCGGCGTCGCCGCGATGTTCCCGACGGTGCCTGCCCATTCCGCGACCACGGTGGCCGAACTCGACGCCGCGCTGGCCGCCGTCGCCCTCGATACCGGACCGGCGTTCGTGGAGGTGCTCTGCGACCCGGACGAGACACCGCCGTTCCTGCCCTTCCTCCCCCACGAGCCCGGAGCCGCGTCATGACCGAGTCCCCCGCCGCCCTCGCGGACATCCCCGCCGACGCGCTGCCGACCGTGCACCGCATCGAGAACACCCCCGCCGAGGAGGCGCACCCGATGATCGCGGAGATGATGCACGCGGTGTACCCGCACGAGCAGATCTACGGCGACTATTGCAGCCTGCAGGGCTACGTCGACGCACCGCCGGGGCAGGTGTACGACTACCTGGCGCACACCCGCAGCCTGGAGGAGTGGACCTTCAGTCTCCGCGGCTTCGCCCGGATCGGCGGGGACGGACTGTGGCGCGGAAAGGATCTGCTCGGCAGCGGCGACACCGACATCTACACCCGCACCCACGTCTGCCCCGACGCGATGACCGTGGACTACCACTGCGCCTGGGACCAGGGCGAGCACCTGTGGATGATCTACCTGATGCGGGTCGTCGACGCCCAGCTGGTGCTCGACAAGGCGGGGTCCGTGGTGTTGTGGACCAACTGTCATCATCCGTTCTACGACCGGAATCCGTTCCCGGAGAAGGCCCTCGAGGGCCGCACGGCCTGGGTCGGTGACTATTGGGATGTCTTCTATCCCGGGCACCAGCTGGAACTGGACAACCTGACGCGGATCTGCGAGTACCGGCATGCGCACGGCCTGCCGGTCACCCCCGACTGGCTTCGATCGTCCGGGAGTGCGTCGTGAAGACCGTCAGCCTGGTGGACGTGGCGTCCTACCTTCCCGAGAACCGGGTCGGAGCGGACTATTTCGCGCAGTTCTCGAAACCGAGCAGGCTCGCGAACAGTCCCATGTTCCGGCCCCCGGCCTACCGGCACCACGTCGCGGACGGCGAGAGCGCGGTGGACATGGCGTGGCGTGCGGTCACCCCGCTGCGCGAGCGGTCCGGGGACGACGCGATGCGCGCCGTCGACGTGGTCCTCACCCACACCCAGCTGCCGGACCTGCCCGTGCAGGGCTGTGCCGGCGAACTCGCCTACCGGCTCGGCGCGAACCCGGACTGGGTGCTCGACGTGCACAACAGCGGGTGCGCGGCGTTCCCGTACATGATCCGGGTGGCCGAGCAGTTGCTGCAGCGGGACGGGCTGCGGTCGGCGCTGGTCGTCGCGATCCAGAACGCCGCCGGGCAGGTGTTCACCCAGACCACCGTGCGCTCGCAGCCGCAGGCCGCGATCCCCGGGGATGGTTGCGGCGCCGGTCTTCTCGTCGTCGACGACCGGGCCCCGGTCCTCGCGACCGCGTGCCGTTCGCAGGGGGAGTTTGCCCCGTCGCCCGCCGACGCTGACGTCGACCCGCCCCGCAAGTACTGGGAGCCGGGCGAAGGGCAGTTCCGGATCGCGTTCGACCAGAACAAGATCGCCCGCGTCTACGCGCGCGGCAACCGGATGGTTCCCGAGGTCGCGCAGGACGTGTGCCGGCAGCTGGGGGTGGCGCCGGATGCGGTGGACGTGTTCGTCACCAACCAGCCCAACCGGCTGTTCCTGCGGAACTGGCGTGAGGCCATGCAGTTGCCGGTCGAGCGGCATCCCGACACCTTCGACGAGTGCGGAAACCTGTTCGCCGCCGGGATCCCGGTCACCCTCGACACCGAGAACCGCGCCGGCCGGATCCCGAACGGCGCGCTCGTGGTGATGGCGGCGTTCGCGCACGCCGGAGACTTCGCAGGCGCCGCCGCCGTCCGCTGGGGCGCCGCCCCCGCCTGACCGAAACCCGACCGGCACGACCACTCCCCCGAGGGGTGTCAGGATGCGGGAACGGGCTCGCGGTCGGGGTCGATGCGGCGGGCGTAGCGCTGGGCCAGCGCGGCACACACGATCAGCTGGATCTGGTGGAAGATCATCAGCGGCAACACGATCAGCCCGATCGGCTGGCCGGCGAACAGCACCGCCGCCATCGGCAGGCCGGTGGCGAGGCTCTTCTTCGACCCGCAGAACAAGATGACGATCCGGTCGGGCAGCGAGAACCCGAGGGCCTTGCCCGCGTACGCGGTTGCCGTCATCACGGCCGCGAGGATCAGGCAGCACACCGCGACCAGCGCGACGACATTCCACGCGGACAGCCCGTCCCAGGCGTGCTCGACCATGCCGGCGCTGAACGCGGCGTAGACGACGAGCAGGATCGAGCCGCGGTCGACGAGCTTGGTCGGCTCGGCGTACTTCTGCAGGAATCCCGCGACCCGCGGTCGGATCAGTTGTCCGAGGAGGAACGGGATCAGCAGCTGCACGACGATGTCGACGATCGACGACGCGTCGACGTGCGCCTCGCCGGTGGTGTTCATCAACAGGATCACCAGCAGCGGGGTGACGAACACGCCGAGCAGGTTGGACATCGACGCGCTGACGATCGCCCCGGCGACGTTGCCGCGGGCGATGGAGGTGAACGCGATCGACGACTGCACGGTCGACGGCACGAGGCACAGGTACAGCACGCCGGTGTACAGCTCCTCGGTGAGCACCGACGGCACCAGGATCCGCAGCGCCAGGCCGATCAGCGGAAAGAGCACGAACGTCGCGGCGAACACCACCGAGTGCAGTCGCCAGTGCTTCAGGCCCTCGAGTGCTTCCCGGGGGTGCAGTCGGGCGCCGTAGAGCAGGAACAGGAAGGCGATGGCGATCTTCGTGGCCCGTTCGAGCGTGGTCGCGCCGGCGCCGGAGGCCGGGAAGATGCTGGCGAGCACCGCGACCGCGATGATCGACAGGATGAACCCGTCGACGTGGAACCTGCTCAGAAACCTCACCCGACCACGGTAGGGCGAGCACCGGGTATCGGAGAAGTCGATGAGACCGATTATTCGCATCGAGAAACGTGATAAATGTCGGGGATGCTGGATCCGGTGCTGCTCCGTTCCCTCGTCGCCGTCGATCGCGAAGGCGGGTTCACCGCCGCCGCGGCACGGCTCGGCCTGAGTCAGTCCACCGTCAGCGGACACGTGGCGCGCCTCGAGAAGTCGGTCGGCCGGGAACTGCTGCGCCGCGACACCCGCAACGTCGAACTGACCGCCGACGGAGCCGCGATGCTCGGCTTCGCGCGCACCATCCTCGACGCGTCACAGCAGGCAGAGGCGTATTTCGCGGAACCCGCCCTGTTCGGGCTGCTGCGGTTCGGGGTCTCCGACGACCTCGTCGCCGCCGAGCTGCCCGAGGTGCTGCTGGAGTTCCGGCGCAGCCACCCGCGGGTCGACCTGGAGCTGACGGTCGGGCTCAGCGAGACGTTGGGGGCGAAGGTCGCGGCCGGTGAACTCGACCTCGCGTTCGGGATGCGCCGGCCCGGGGAACGGCACGGGGAGCTGGTCTGGCGCGACCGCCTCGTGTGGGCGGGATCTCCCGAGAGCGAGGTCGCCGATCCCGCCGCCGGTCCGGTGCCGCTGGTGACCTATCCCCCGCCGAGCATCACCCGGCGGGCGGCGATGGAGGCGATGGAGCGGGCGGGGCTGGTGTGGCGGACGACGTGCGTGACGGACAGCCTGCTCGGCCTGCGCGCGGCGGTGCTGGCCGGTCTCGGGTACATCGTGCACGCCGAGTCGATGCTGCCGGACGGCCTGGTGCCGCTTCCCGGCCACGCCCTGCCCGACCCCGGCGACGCCGACTTCGTGGTGATGCGCCGCCCCCGGCCCGCGACCGGGCCGGAGGCCGCGCTGACGGCGCTCATCGTGGCCAGCGAACGCCGCCTGCGCCGCAGCTAGGTCCGAATCACTCAAGTGAGTAGGACCCACGGCGGAGGGACCGCCGCGCGGTGGGGGATCCTGGCTCGGGTCGTGTTTAACGCTGTGACCTGCAAAAACTGGAATCCGATTCGGCCGCAGGACTGGCCGATTCGCCCTAGTCTGGCTCGGTCGGGGGGCGCCGTGCCGGGTATGGGCGCCCCGGTCCCACATTCGAACGAAGGAAGTTGCATGTCTCGAAATCTGGCGCGCCGCAGCGCGTCCGTCCTGGTCGCGGCGGCCGTGCTCGGCGGTGGCCTGGCCCTCGGTGGGGGCACGGCGTCGGCCCAGGAGACCGACCCCGTCTTCGGCGGTTCCGTCGCAGAATTCGGCCAATTCGTCGCCGACGTCATTCTTCCCCCATTGGGCAGCTCTGAGCCCGGGTCTGGCAGCGCCGCTGTGGGCAGCAGCGAACCCTGCGAGAGCTGGGTAGAAATGGGGGAAGACAGCCCTGGCTGCATATTCTCCTACCGCTACCTCCCCACCGAGCTTGCTTCCCTGAGTTAGGGCACTTCTCCCAATCCCTGTTGCGGGAGTGGGAGACACACCTCCTCAGGTCCGAATCACCCAAGTGAGCGGGACCGACGGCGGCAGGACCACCGCGCGGTGGGGGTCCTGCCGCCGGTCGTGTTCAACGCTGTGAACTGCGGAAGCTGAATCTGATTCGGCTGCAGGACTGGCTGATTCGCCCTAGTCTGGCTCGGTCGGGGGGCGCCGCGTCGGGTGTGCGCCCCGGTCCTCACACTTTCGAACGAAGGAAGTTGCATGTCTCGAAATCTGGCGCGCCGTGGCGCGTCCGTCCTGGTCGCGGCGGCTGTTCTTGGCGGTGGCCTGGCCCTCGGTGGGGGCACGGCGTCGGCCCAGGAGCCCGAGCCCGGCGGCAGTTTCGTCGAAGTCGTCGTCGGTGCCATTGTCTACCCGCTAACGAACGCGGGAATCATTTATCCGGGCAGCCTTGAAACGAACAGCGCTGCTGTGGGCAGCAGCGGTGAGCCCTGCCACGGGGTCTCCGATAATCCGGAACCGGATGGTCCTGGCTGTTTTGGTGTCATCCGCGTCCTCCCCGACGAGTTCATTGAGTCGTAGTGCGCGACTGGCTGAAGGCCCTTCCCAGCACTTCCAGTTAGGTCATGTAGCGGGATCCCTGTTGCGGGAGTGGGAGCTAGGTCCGAGTCGCTCAAGTGAGCGGGACTCACGGCGGCGGGACCGCCGCGCGGGTGGGGGATCCTGCCGCTGGTCGTGTTTAACGCCGTGAACTGCGGCGACTCGGGTCCGATTCATATGCAGGACTGTCTGATTCGCCCTAGTCTGGCTCGGTCGGGGGGTGCCGTGCCGGGTATGGGCGCCCCGGTCCCACATTCGAACGAAGGAAGTTGCATGTCTCGAAATCTGGCGCGCCGCGGCGCGTCCGTCCTTGTTGCGGCGGCTGTGCTCGGCAGTGGCCTGGCACTCGGTGGGGGCACGGCGTCGGCCCAGGAGACCGACCCCAGTTTCGGCGAATCGTTCGTCTATCTCGCTATCGATCTCGCTACAGTCATTGTTCCCCAACTGACGGGCAGCGCTGCGGGCCCCGTTCAGTCGGGCAGCGCTGCTGTGGGCAGCAGTGAGCCTTGCGACGGGTTCTACGAAGGGGTGCCCCGCCCTGGCTGTCTTGGTCACCTCCGCGTCCTCCCCGCCGAGATCTTTGAGTCGTAGTGCGCGACTGGCTGAAGACCCTTCCCAGCATTTCCCGTTAGGGCACCTCTCGCGATCCCTGTCGTGGGATCGGGAGACACGCCTCAGGTCCGAATCGCCCAAGTGAGTGGGACCCACGGCGGCAGGACCGCAGCGCGGCGGGGGGTCCTGCCGCCGGTCGTGTTTAACGCAGTGAACTGCGGAAACTCGAATTCGATTCGGCTGCAGGACTGGCCGATTCGTCCTAGCCTGGCCCGGTCGGGGGGCGCTGCGTTGGGGTGGTCGCCCCGATCTGTCACATTCGAACGAAGGAAGTTGCATGTCTCGAAATCTGGCGCGCCGAGGCGCGTCCGTCCTGGTCGCGGCGGCTCTGCTCGGCGGTGGCCTGGCCCTCGGTGGGGGCACGGCGTCGGCCGAGGAGTACGACCCCTACGCCGGCGATCTGTTCATGCAGGTCGCCGCAGTCCTTCTTTCCCCACTGGGCAGCGCTGCGGGCCCCATTGAGTCGGGTAGCGCTGCTGTGGGCAACACCGAGCCCTGCCACGGGGTCTTCGCAGAGGAACCGGAACCTGGCTGTTTTCTTGGTGTCTTCCGCGTCCTCCCCGACGAGCTGGCTGCCAGTTAGGCATGTCTCCCGATCCCTGTCGCGGGATTGGGAGACATGCCCCGCGTCGACGCCCGCGCACCGTCGGGCCCTGTTCGGCCCGACGGTGGCGGAGCGTCCGCACGAGCGGGATCAGAAGACGATCACGCCGCGCAGGTTCCGTCCGGCGTGCATGTCGTCGAAGCCCTGCGCCACCTCGTCGAGGGTGTAGGTGGTGGTGACGAGGCCGTCGAGTTCGAGCTTGCCGGCGGTGTACAGGTCCACCAGCCACGGGATGTCCGCGGACGGGGCGGAGGCGCCGAACAGTGAGCCCTGCAGCCGCTTCTGGTAGAGCGTGAGCTCCATCGGGCTGATCGGGATGCCGACATCGGTCATCTTCCCGAGGCCGGTCACCACGCAGACGCCGGCCTTGCGGATGGCGGAGAACGCCTGCGCGATGTGGTCGCCGGTGGTCACGCCGACGGTGACGATGGCCGCGTCGGCGCCCTGGCCGTTGGTCAGCGAACGGGCCACCTCGGTGGCCTCCTCCATCGTCGAAAATGCCTGGGTGGCACCGAACTTCAGGGCACTCTCCCGTTTGAAGGCAACCGGGTCGACGGCCAGGATGTGCGCCGCGCCGGCGTGCGCGGCGCCCTGGACGGCGTTGATGCCGATTCCGCCGACACCCATCACGATCACCGTCTGACCGGGGTAGACCTGCGCGGAGTTCACCGCGGCGCCCCAACCGGTGCCGACGCCGCACCCGAGCAGGCACAGCGTCTCGAGCGGCAGGTCCTTGTCGACCTTGATCGCGGAATCGACGCTGACGGTGGTGTATTCGCTGAACGTCGACAGGCCGCAGGTCTGCGCCACCGGCTGCCCGTCCAGGCTCAGGCGGTAGCTGTTCGGGTCGTCGGGGCGACCGCCGGTCATTATGGCCGCGCCGCGGTCGCACAGGTTCTGCAGGCCCTTCGCACACCAGCGGCAGCGTCCGCAGCCGGAGACGAACGAGAAGATCACGTGGTCGCCCTCGGCGAATCCGGTTGTCTCCGGGCCCACCTCGACGACGACGCCGGCGCCCTCATGGCCGCCGCAGATCGGGTACACGCCGACGGCATGATCGCCCAGTGCGATGTGGTCGTCGGAGTGGCACATGCCCGACGCGACCATCTTGACGGTGATCTCGTCTCGGCGGGGGGCGTCGAGGTCGAGCTCGACGACCTCGTAGCGGCCGGGGGTGCTGCGGATTATGGCACCGCGGGTCTTCACATGTGCTCCTTCACAGTCGAATCGGGGGTTACGGGGTGACCTGGGCTGCGATGCCGGCAGCGAAGCCCTCGTGGTACGGCGGGACCATCCCCCATTCGCGGCGCATGTCGACGGCGGGTGCCTCGAACACCGCCCGCGCGTGGCTGAATTCGAGGAAGCCTTCGCGGCCGTTGTAGTGGCCCATGCCGGACGCGCCGACGCCACCGAACGGGGCGTCCTGCAGTCCGGGGTGCATCATCACGTCGTTCACGGTGACGCCGCCCGAGAGGGTGCGCCCGAGGACGGTCTCCTTCTCCTGCTCGTCGGTGCCGAAGTAATACAGCGCCAACGGGTTCGGACCGGCGTTGATCTCGTCCAGCACGTCGTCGAGGGTGTCGTATCCGACCACCACCATGGCGGGGCCGAAGATCTCCTCGTGGCGGATGACGGCGTCGGCGGGCGGGTCGACGACGACGCGCAGGGGCCGCCGGCGGCCGGTGGCCGGGAGGGGTCCCGCGGGTGCCGACTCGACGCGGGCACCGCGCGCGGCGGCGTCGTCGACGTAGCCGTCGATCCGGGCCAGGTGCCGGTCGTTGACGACCGCGACCGCATCCCGGTTGTCCTCGACGGTGGGGATCAGGCTCGTGTACTCCGCCAGCACACCGGAGACGAACTCGTCCAGCCTCTCCCGTGGGACGTAGGTGGTGTCCGGGTTGACGCACAGCTGACCACCGTTGCTGTTCTTGCCCACGGCGATCCGGAACGCGGCAGCGGGCAGGTCGGCGCTGCGACCGATCACCGTCGGCGACTTGCCGCCGAGCTCGAGCGTCACCGGCACCAGGTTCTGTGCGGCGTTGGCCATCACCAGCTTTCCGACCGCGGAGCTGCCGGTGAAGACGAAGTGGTCGAACGGCAGCGACGTCAGGGCGTCCGCGACGTCGGGTCCACCGAGGACGACGGCGACGACGTCGGGGTCGAGCAGCGTCGACACGGCGTCGGCGATCACGTCCGCGGTACGGGGCGCGATCTCGGACGGCTTGAGCACCGCCCGGTTACCGGCGGCGAGGACCCCGGCGAGCGGGCTCAGCAGGGTGAACACGGGGGCGTTCCAGGTGCCGATGATCCCGACCGAGCCCTTCGGCTGGAACCGGACCTGGGCGGTGGCCCCGAGCTGGTCGTACGGGGCGAACACCGGTCGATCCTCCGGGCGCATCCACGTTTCCAGGTTGTCGCGGGCGTGCTTGAGGGCGGCGAGGGAGCCGAGGACGTCGTTCATCAGCGAGTAGCCCTCGGGGCGTCCGCCGAAGTCGGCGTCCATCGCTTTCGCGAGGTCGTCTGCGCGGGCGACGACGAGGTCGATCACCTGCTGGATACGGGCTCGGCGCTCCTCCGCGCTCGCGGGGCCGGCGGCGACGTGAGCCCGGCGCTGGCGGGTGAGAAGGTCCGAGATGTGTGCGTTCGCGTTGTCCACGTGGCGGACGGTAGGCCGTGATCCAGGTCACGTCGGGTGTCGTCCCGTGGAGTGGGACTGGTCCACGGGGCGGTTCTGCCGCGCGGAGGCCGCGGCAGCAACGACTCAGCAAATTTCCTGTGACCTCGATCCCATCCCGTGTCTGCGCCGCGAGGTTGGGGTCTCGTTCCGCTACCTTCAGGAAACGGCAAATTGCCAGCATCCAATACTGTTCGATGCGAGCGGGTCGAAAGGAACCGAGTTGAGGCTGATCGCGGCAGATCCGGTGGCCACCCTGACGGCGTTGGAGGTCGAATTCGACCGCTCGATCCGGCTGTCCGCACTGCCCGTTCACCTGAGCCGCCGCGCCGGCTGCGACGCCGCGCAGGGTGCCGTCCTCGACGCCCTCGGTGACGAGCAGGTCCGGTACCTCCCCATCGGAGACGCACCGGGTGTCGCCTGCCTCGTGGTCGGCGCCGGGCAGTCGCAGTCCCATCCCGTCAACACCCTGGCCGGGGAGATCGCCTCGCACTACGGGGCGGGTGGTCCGGCGGTCCTGCGCGGCCGGGCGTTGATCGTCGGGGGCAGGCCCGATGCGCCGACCACACTGACCGAGCGCACCGCGCAGGACCTGGCGCACATGGTCATGATCGAGGTCCGGATGAGGACTTCGCGGGTGTGCTCCGTTCCGATGGTGAGGTCGCCCAGGCAGTGAGCCGGGCATCCGGACCGGCGTCCCGCCCAGCGGATTCGGCGATACGGGCCTGATCCCGAAACTGCAAGAGTCACTTCCGACATCCGCGCAAGTGACAGGAGACCGCCGTGCCGCACCATCCCGGACTCGATCCCGCCCACACCCTGCTCGCGATCGAGGAGATCAAGGCGGTGTTCGCCAAGCGGCTGCGGGTGATGGACGCCAAGCAGTGGGACCTGTACCCCACCTGCCACACGGATGACGTCGTCAGTGCGACCTACGGTGGCCTGCCGCAACAGTTCCAGCCGCAGACCGAAGGCGAGTCGAACCGGGTCGTCGGGCCGGAGGCGGTGACGAAGGCGATCTCCGGGTTCCTCGACGGCGGCATCCCGATCACCAGCGTCCACCACGGTCACACCCCGGAGATCGAGCTGACGTCCGCGACCACCGCGCGCGGCGTGTGGGCGATGGAGGACCACCTGTGGTGGCAGGACGGCGACGTCGAGCAGTCGCTGCACGGCTACGGCCACTACCACGAGGAGTACCGCTGCGTGGACGGCCGCTGGCTGATCTCGTACCGCAGCCTGAGCCGGCTTCGGGTCGACGCGACGGACGGCTTCTACGGGTTCCTGTCGACGCGGCTCTGAAAGCTCGCGTCCGCGAGCGCGTTGAGGGCGCCGGCCATCTCGGCGGCACGGGCGGTGGTGACGGTCAGCCGCTGCCCGTTCGCCGCGGTGAACACCAGGGCCGGGCCGGTCTCGGTGACGACGCCGAAGTTGCCGCGACCCTTGGTGCGCACTCCCCAGCCGCCGAAGTCGCGGAACGGCGCGACCTCGGTGACCTTCGCGCCCTCGAGTTCGTCGACGCCGTAGCCGAGCGCGCACATGCCCATGTTGAACACCCGCAACCCGGACTCGTCGACCACCACGCGGTAGCGCAGCAGCCCGATCACGAGCAGGCTGACCGGGAGGAACACCGCCAGCAGCCACCACGAGTCGGCGAGGCGGCACAGCCCGACCGTCACCAGCGCGGCGAGGCCGACCAGGACCGCGGTGGTCCCGGCGCCGAGACCGATCTTCGCGACGATGGGCAGTGCCAGCGGCCCCCGGGGCAGCTTCGCGTCCGGGCGGCCGGCGGCGGGCCGACGTTCCCGGTGGTCGCGCAGCAGCGATGCGCCCCCGACCCCGACGGCGCCGCCGACGAGGATCCCGACCACGATCGCCGTCGTCGACAGCCGGGCGTCGGCGGGGTCGGCGAGATCGAGGTGCGCGGCGACCAGGCCGAACCACAGCGCCAGCATCAGGCCGGTGACGGCGGACCCGACCATCAGCATGGTGCGGCGCGTCATCAGCATCGCCTGGGCGAGGGCCGCGACGGCGCTCGCTCCGCCGCCGATCAGGACGATGACCAGAGCAAACGTCCAGGCCGCCGACCCGGTGGCGGTGAACCCGTCGGCAACCCCGTCGCTCCAGTGGACGGCCAGGGTGGCGGGCAGTCGCGGGCGCCACAGTCGGGCCGTCAGCAGCACCGCGGCCGCCGACAGGACGGGCACCGCGACGCCGAAGACGACACCGGCCGGGTCGAACGCCCTGCTTTCGCTCATGGCCGCCGATTCAACCAGGCCGGCGGTGCGCGCCGCGGCCGTGCGTGATTTTCACCCGCACCGGGGTGAGAATCACGCACAGTACGAAGGGACCTGCGGAGCGAAGGAGCTCGACAGATGGCCGGTCCGGCAGCGGACGTTCCGATCTCGGCGGTGGACACGGCGATTCTCGGCATCAACGTCGCCGGTCAGCCCTACGTGGTGACCCTCGCCGGGCTGTTGGCCCCCGGCGGTTTCGTCGACGCGGCCGGCCACCCGGACGTGGCGCGACTGACGGAGTACCTCGCACCGCGGGTGGCGCGGGAGCCGGACCTGCAGCAACTCCCGCAGTGCCGCGGCGGTCGGTGGTGGTGGGTGCGCGTGCCGGTCGAGCTGCCGGCGCACGTCACCGTCGAGTCCGCGTCCGACGCCGGCGGCTTCGAGGCGCTGTGCGGGCGACTGGTCATGGAGCCGCTGCCACACGATCGTCCGCTGTGGCACATCACCCTCGTGCCCGCGGCCCGGCCGGGGCGGTGCGGTGTCGTCGTGCGGCTCCACCACGCCGTGGTGGACGGCGCACGGGCCAGTGCACTGGTCGAGCGGCTGTTCGGCTTCGACGAGGGGTCCGGGGCGGCGGGAGTGCCCGGGGCCGGGGAGGCGCCGGGCGGGGACGTCCCCTCGCTGGTCGCGCGGGTGCGCCACGGCCTGCGCATGTTCCTGCGGCGGCCGGTTCGCTCCCGGGTGCTGCTCGGGCCGGTCGGCAGCGCACGTGACGTGGCCTCGACGAGCGTGGATCTGGCCCGGTTGGAGGCGGGTGCGGCGGCGCGCGGCGGCACGGTCAACGACGCCTACCTGGTCGCGGTCGGGCAGGGGCTGCGCGCAGTGCTGACGGATGCGGGCGAGCCGGTACCGGACGTGCTCACGGTCTCCGTGCCGGTGCTGGTCGACTCCCGCGGCGGGGCGCACAACGCCGTCGGAGTCATGCTCGTCGCCGTCCCCCTCGGGGACACCGACGCGGCCCTACGAATCGTCGCGCGCCGGACGGCGGAGACGAAACCGCTCGCCCGCGCCGCGGGGACCGCGGTCGGGTCGCCGCGGCTCACCCGCCTGTTCAACGTCTTCACCGCGCACCAGCGCGTCATCGCGACGGTCGCGTCCAACGTCCGCGGCCCACGGCGTCCGCTCGTCGTCGAGGGCGCCCCGCTGGTGGAGATGTGCGCGCTCGGCCCGCTCGCCGGGAACGTCCGCGTCGGCTTCACCGCCGTGTCGTACGCCGGTCGGCTGTGGGTCGGCATCGAGTGCGATGCCGACCATCTGCCTCCGGCCGCCCGCATCGCGGAGGGTGTCGGCAGGGCGCTGCGGTCGATCTCGGACGGGTGACGGACCTCGCCTACGACCGGTCTCAGTGCGGCAGGCAGGCGCCCTTGAGGGAGCAGGCGCCGCAGGAGTCCGTCCCGCAGTCGGCCGCGGCGGCGGCGTCGGCGGGCGACTCGGTGGCGCAGACGGAGGTCGTCGTGGTGGCGGCGGGGGCACTGCCGCACCCGCAGGCGTCCCCGCAGCCGGCGGGCGCGGCCGCGGCGGCGGCGCGGGCACCGGCGGTCCCGCCGTAGCCTGCGGTCACGAGGGCGGCGAGGGCGGCGACCGCGGCCACGGCCAGGCCCCCGATCGTGCCCAGGGCCAGCGCACCGATGCCGCCGATGACCAGCAGCAACGCGGACGCGGCCATGGTCGGTCCGGCGATCCGGTTGGCGAGGCGGAAGGTTTCCTCGGAGGCGAGGGTGTCGGGGGTGCGGACCCCGGCCCAGCGGTTGCGCGGCAGTCGGCCGGTCATCCCGGCGACGGCAACGCCTCCGACGACGAGGGCGACGACGAACAGCACGCTGGCAACGATGAGCACGGCTACCAGGGTACGTCGGGGGCCGTGCGGTGGGGTCCCGAGGGGGACGCTTTAGGCTGGTGTCGGGAAACCCTGCCCGGAATCCGGGTGCGGTGCCCCTGACCGCGGAGCCCGCGGCGACCGTGTACCCGTAGCCGGCGGCGACCCTGAACCGAGTCGACGGGTGGCAGGGACCACGCCTCCAGGCTCTCCAGACCCCAGCGCAGAGAAGACAGCGAATCAGTGACCGAGTCAGTGCAGCAGCCAGGCGGCGACGCGACCCCTCAGCACCGTTACACCGCGGACCTCGCGGGTCGTATCGAGGCACGCTGGCAGGACCGGTGGCGCGAGCGCGGCACCTTCAACGCCCCCAACCCGGTCGGTGACCTCGCCGGCGAGCTGCCCGCGGACAAGCTGTTCGTCCAGGACATGTTCCCGTACCCGTCCGGTGCAGGCCTGCACGTCGGGCACCCGCTCGGCTACATCGCGACCGACGTGTTCGCGCGGTTCCACCGGATGCACGGCCACAACGTGCTGCACACCCTCGGCTACGACGCGTTCGGCCTGCCCGCCGAGCAGTACGCGGTGCAGACGGGCACGCACCCGCGGACCACCACCGAGGCGAACATCGAGAACATGAAGCGGCAGCTGCGCCGGCTCGGTCTCGGGCACGACGAGCGTCGCAGCGTCGCCACCACCGACGTGGACTTCTACCACTGGACGCAGTGGATCTTCCTGCAGATCTACAACGCCTGGTACGACACCGAGCTGAACCGGGCGCGGCCGGTCGCCGAGCTGGAGGCCGAGTTCGCCTCCGGTGCCCGCACTCCGGCCGACGGGCGCGCGTGGGCGGACCTGTCGGACGCCGAGAAGCACGCCGAGATCGACTCGTACCGCCTTGTCTACCAGTCCGATTCGATGGTCAACTGGTGCCCGGGCCTGGGTACGGTGCTGGCCAACGAGGAGGTCACCGCCGACGGCCGCTCCGAGCGCGGCAACTTCCCGGTGTTCCGCAAGCACCTGCGGCAGTGGATGATGCGGATCACCGCGTACTCCGACCGGCTCACCGACGACCTCGAGTACCTGGACTGGCCGGAGAAGGTCAAGTCCATGCAGCGCAACTGGATCGGACGCAGCCACGGTGCCCGCGTCAAGTTCGCCGCGCACCGGGAGCACGGCGGCGGTGGCGATGCCACCCCGGACTACGACATCGAGGTGTTCACCACCCGCGCTGACACCCTGTTCGGCGCCACCTACGTCGCGCTCGCCCCCGAGCACGAGCTGGTCGACCGGCTGGTCGCCGACGTCTACCCGGACGGCACGGATCCGCGCTGGACCGGCGGCGCCGCGACCCCGACCTCGGCCGTCGCCGCCTACCGTGCCGCGATCGCCGCGAAGTCGGACCTCGAGCGGCAGGAGAGCAAGGAGAAGACCGGCGTCTTCCTCGGCTCCTACGCCGTCAATCCCGTGAACGGGCACAAGGTTCCGGTGTTCATCGCCGACTACGTGCTCACCGGCTACGGCACCGGCGCCGTGATGGCGGTACCCGGCCACGACCATCGTGACTGGGAGTTCGCCACCGAGCTCGGGCTGCCGATCCTCGAGGTCATCTCCGGCGGCGACATCACCGAGGGCGCCTACACCGGTGACGGTCCGCTGGTGAACTCGGGCTTCCTCGACGGGCTGCCGGTCGACGAGGCGAAGAAGGCCGTCATCGCGCACCTCGAGGCCGACGGTCGCGGCGTGGGCACCATTCAGTACAAGCTGCGCGACTGGCTCTTCGCGCGGCAGCGGTACTGGGGCGAGCCGTTCCCGGTCGTCTACGACGAGCAGGGTCTCGCGCATGCGCTCCCGGAATCGTCTCTGCCGGTTGAACTTCCGGAGGTCGAGGACTACGCGCCGGTGTCGTTCGACCCCGACGACGCGAACTCCGAGCCGTCGCCGCCGCTGGCGAAGGCGTCGGACTGGGTCAACGTCGAGCTCGATCTCGGTGACGGGATGAAGAACTACCACCGCGACACCAACGTGATGCCGCAGTGGGCGGGCAGCTCCTGGTACCAGCTGCGCTACATCGACCCGACCAACCGGGACACGTTCTGCGCCAAGGAGAACGAGCAGTACTGGATGGGTCCGCGGCCCGAGCTGCACGGCCCGAACGATCCGGGCGGCCTGGACCTGTACGTCGGCGGCGTCGAGCACGCGGTGCTGCACCTGCTGTACTCGCGGTTCTGGCACAAGGTGCTCTTCGACCTCGGGCACGTCAGCTCGTCGGAGCCGTACCGGCGCCTGTACAACCAGGGCTACATCCAGGCGTACGCGTACACCGACAGCCGCGGCGTCTACGTGCCCGCCGCGGACGTCGTCGAGAAGGATGGGAAGTTCTTCTACGAGGGCGCCGAGGTCAACCGCGAGTACGGCAAGATGGGCAAGTCCCTGAAGAACGCCGTCGCGCCGGACGAGATCTGCGAGGAGTACGGCGCCGACACGCTGCGCGTGTACGAGATGTCGATGGGTCCGCTGGACACCTCGCGGCCGTGGGCGACCAAGGACGTCATCGGTGCGCAGCGGTTCCTGCAGCGCGCGTGGCGCGTCGTCGTCGACGAGGAGACCGGCGCGGTGCGGGTCACCGACGCCGAGCCCTCGGAGGACACCCTGCGGGCGCTGAACAAGGCGATCGACGGCGTCAACGCCGACTACACCGCGCTGCGCGACAACACGGCGGTCGCGAAGCTGATCGAGCTGACCAACCACCTGACCAAGGCGTACCCGGACGGTGCCCCGCGGGCGGCGGTCGAGCCGCTGGTGCTCATGCTCGCGCCCGTTGCGCCGCACGTCGCCGAGGAACTGTGGTCGCGGCTCGGGCACGAGACCTCGCTCGCGCACGGCCCGTTCCCGACCGCGGACGAGAAGTGGCTGGTCGAGGACTCGGTCGAGTACCCGATCCAGGTCAACGGCAAGGTCCGCAGCCGCATCACCGTCGCGGCGGACGCGGACCCGAAGACCATCGAGGCCGCCGCCCTCGCGGACGAGAAGATCGTCGCCTTCCTCGACGGCGCCGATCCGCGGAAGGTCATCGTCGTCCCCGGCAAGATGGTGAACATCGTCAAGTAGGCAGGTGCCCGCGGCACTTCGCTCGGGGCCACCACTGCGCACACCCGCGCGGCATCGACTGCCGCGCGGGTGTGGCCGTTCTCGGGCCGGTCAGAGCACGTCGTGCACGAACGCGAGGAGGTCGTCGACCACCTCGTCGCGGTTGGTCTCGTTGAGGATCTCGTGCCGCGCCCCGGGATAGGTCACGTACCGGGAGTCCTTCCCCGCGAGTCGCTCCCAGCCCTCCGCCGTCCCCTCACGCGGGACCAGACCGTCGTCGGTGCCGTGCATCCACAGCACCGGGACGGTGTCCACGGCACCGGCCTCGTTGATGGTGTCGAGGCCGCGCCGCAGCGCCTCGAGCGTGGGCCGTCGGAAGGGGCCGTGCCAGACCAGCGGATCGGCCAGGTACGCCTCACCCACGCGCGGATCGCGGGAGAGAGTGGCCGGGTCGATCGGGGTGTTGGGGATCTCGTCGGCCGCGAGCAGTGTGTCCACGACGTCCCAGCGGCCGAGCACCGGCGCGGAGAGCACCACCGCGGCCAGTCCGTCCCCGAACCGCTGCGCGAACCTGGCCGCGATCATCCCGCCCATCGAGTGCCCGATCAGCACCACCGGCAGGTCCGGGTGCTCCCAGCGGGCGACGTCCTCGAGCAGCCGGAAGTCCTCGACGATGCGCTCGACGTCGTCGATGAGCACCCGCTCGCCCGCGCTGAGGCCGTGCCCGGCGTGGTCGAGGGCGTAGACGGCGGCGCCGTCGGCGACCAGGCGCTCGGCGAGGTGACCGTAGCGTCCGCAGTGTTCGCCGTAGCCGTGACACACGAGGGCCAGGTAGCGGGGGTTCGCCCCGGAGGTGCGCCCAGCGGCCAGGACGCCGGCGTGCCCGTCGAGGGTGAAGGCGGTGGGCTCGTTCATCCGCGAAGCCTATGCCCGGCGGGGGTCCGTTGTTTATCCTCGGCGCTAGAACATGTTCCAGAAATTCGAATGGGAGACAGACATGGCGCCGTCGCGCGAGAGCATTGTGGCCACCATTGAGGCGTACGTGAAGGCGGTCGCATCCGGCACCGTCGACGATGTCCTCGCGCTGTACGCGCCGGGTGCCACCGTCGAGGACCCGGTCGGCACCGAGGTGCGCACCACCGAGGAGCAGTTGCGCGAGTTCTACGGCATCATCGAGCCGCTCGAACAGGTCGTGGAGCTCGGCCTGGTGCAGGTCGCCGGCGCCAACGCCGCCTTCGGCTTCGAGCTCACCACCATCCACGGCGAGAGCCGGCTGGGCCTGACCGTCATCGACGTGATGACCTTCGACGACGACGCGAAGATCACCTCGATGCGCGCGTACTGGGGACCGGAGAACATGATCACCAACTGACACCCGTCCGGTCGGGTAGGGCCGGGACCGTCCGTCGGCCGGGCGCGCACGGGGTGCCCGCGGATCTAGCGTCGACGCATGATGGATCCGTTGGCGACCTGCCCTCCCGGCCGATGGCGGCACGGCGACGTCGAGGTGATGAGAAGTCTTGTCCCGCGGCAGGAATCGACACTCACCGCGCTCCGTTCGGGCCGTGGTCTGACGGTCACGCACCGGCTGCGGCCATCCGACCTGTCCGACCGGCTGGCCACCCGCGTCGCCGACGAGTTGGAGCTCCGCACGCCCGCGGACTTCGAGGCCGTGATCGTCGGACTGGTCCGCTCCACCGTCAGCGACCCGCGCGCCGCCTGGGCCCTCTACTACGACAACTCGCTGCGCGAACTCCTCGCAGGCACGGCACCTTTCGCGCGGGTTCACGAGTACGGCGCGGCACTCGTCGAGGGGGACACCGTCGTCGACCTCGGCTCCTGCTTCGGGTTCTTCGCGCTGCGCCTGGCGCTGGCCGGGCATCGGGTCACGGCCACCGACATCTGTGACGGCACCATGCGGCTGCTGTCCACCGTCGCTACCGACCTGGGAATCCCGGTCGACACGCTCGCCTGCGACGCCGCGGACGTGCCGCTGCCCGACGACTCCGCGGACACCGTCACCGCGATCCATCTGCTCGAGCACGTCGACTCCGAGGTGGGGGCGCGGATCGTGGCGGAGGCGCTTCGGGTCGCGCGGCGGCGGGTGGTGATCGCGGTGCCGTTCGAGGACGAGCCGACCGTGTGCCACGGCCACGTCCGCACGTTCGACGAGGAATCACTGCACGCGCTCGGCGCCGCGACCGGGTACCGCTACCGGGTCACCGAGCACCACGGCGGCTGGCTGGTCATCGACCTCTAGGTCGCGCGAGTGTGCACCTGTCGGCGGGTCACTCGGCCGAGGCGCCGCCAACTGCACCGTCGCTCCGTACAACCCTCTGTCCCGAGGAGAAGTCATGCGTGTCCCACTCTGGATCGGCTTGCCTGCCGTGATCGTCCTGTCGACCGCCGATGTGGTCCTCGCGCTCCAGACCCGTGCGGTGGGGGCCGCGGCGCGTGCGGTGATCCGGCGGATGCCGACTCCGGCATCCGGTACCGGCGTCAGATGAGTCCGCGCTTGCTGGCCTCGTAGACGGCCTCGGCGCGCCGGGTGACGCCGAGCTTGCGCATCAGGTTGCTCACGTGGAACTTGACGGTGGTCGCCGAGATGAACAGCTTCTCCCCGATCCCGCTGTTGGACAGTCCTTTCGCGAGCAGCGCGAGAACCTCGATCTCGCGATCGGTGAGCTTCTCGGACTGCACGCCGGTGCGCCCGAGGGACTGGACGACGGTGGCCGCGGTGCGTGAGTCGAAAGCGCTCTCCCCCTGCGACACCGCGCGGATCGCGCGGACGAGTTCGGTGGTGTCGACGTCCTTGACGACGTAGCCGCGCGCCCCGGCCTGCACGGCCTCCAGGACCAGGCGTTCGTCGAGGAAGGTGGTCAGCACCAGCAACCCCATCCGCGGGTGCGCGGCCGACAGCGCCCGGCACAGCACCAGGCCCTCGTAGTCGGAGCCTGCGCCGAGCTTCAGGTCGATCAGCACGATGTCGGGATCGATCTGGGCGGCAAGGGATTCGGCGCCGGATCGGCTGTCGGACTCCCCCACGACCTGCAGGTCGGGCTCGCGGTCGAGCACTGAACGCAGACCCTGCCGCAGGATCGCGTGATCGTCGACGAGCAGGATCCGCACCGGCCGGGTGGCGGATCCGGGCACTGCGTCGGGGGCGAGGTGCGGGGCGGGCATCACTGGGCCTCCATCGGTAGCGTGACGGCGACGCGGACACCGCCGATCCGGGCGCGGCGGACCGTCAGGTCGCCGCCGAGTTCACGGGCGCGGGTGGCCATGTTCGCCAGACCGCGGTGGTGTCCGTCCACGTCCCCGGCGACCGCCTTGCGCAGTGCGGCGCGGATCCGGATCGGGTCGCCGGTGCCGTCGTCGTCGACGGCCAGGCCCACCTCGGTCGGCCGATATGTCAGCCGCAGCACCGCCCGGCGCGCGTCGGCGTGCACTGCGGTGTTGAACAGCGCCTCGCCGGCGATCCGCAGCAGGGCGTGCTCGACCTCGCCGCTCAGTTCGACGGGAGTGCCCTCGACCCGCAACTCCACAGCCAGGTCGGTGGGGGTCGGGACGACGCTCAGCTGCTGCAGCATGTCCGGCAGCGTGGCCGTCGCGGCGTCGGGGGTGTTGTTGAGGGTGAAGATCGCCGAGCGCAGCTGCTCGACCGCCCGCCGCGTCATCTCCTTCGCGAGGTCCAGCCGTTCGCCGCGCTCGCCGGCCGGAATGTCGCCCAGGCACACCTCGATCTGCATGCCCGCCGACAGGACCGCCTGGGTGACGCTGTCGTGCAGTTCGCGGGCGATGCGGCGGCGCTCGTCGTCGAGGATCTGGTGCCGGTGCGCGGCATCGAGCTGGCGTTGCGCGGACGCGAGTTCCGCGTTGCGCACGGCCAGGTCGGCGGCGGTGCGGCGGGCCTGCGCGGACGCGTGCTCGGCACGTTCGAGTGCGACGGTGCCGCGTTGGTACAGCGCCGAGTTCTGCAGTGCGACAGCCGTTTGACTGGCCAGGATGTTCAGCACCGAGGCGTCGGTGGCGTCCAGGCCGCGGGTGGTCCACGCCGCGATCGCACCGACCACGCCGCCGTCGAGGACGAGCGGCACGTACGCGTGCCGGTGGTCGAGTTCGGGGCGGTCGCCGTGTCCGGTCGCGCCGGTCCGGATGCCGTCGAGGCAGTCGAGAACCATGTCGGGCAGCGGTGGGCCCTCGACGTTGTCGACCAGGAACGGTGTCGCGTCCGGGCCGAGAACCAGGCGCCGCGGTCCCGCGTCGGGCAGGGCCCCGTCGCGGAGGGCGAACACCACCCAGCGGGCGCTCAGGTGTGCCCGCGCGGCCTCCGCGACCGCACAGACCAAGGTCTCCGGGCCCTCGACGGTGCGCACCAGGGCGCGGGAGATCAGGTCCAGCGCGTGCACCATCCGCTCGAGCCGTTCCGCGGCGCCCCGGTACTGCGGGTAGTAGCTGGACTTCCCGGACCGCAGCCCGGTCAGCACCGCGAGATCGGGTGCCGCGGAGTCCGGATCGTGCGTCACCGTCGACCGCCGACGCGAGTCACAGTGCCGCCCGGTACAACTCGACCATCTGGGTGTGCGTGGCGCTGCGCGGGTTCGTGGACATGCACGCGTCGCGGAGGGCGAAGTGCGCCAGCCGGTCGAGATCCTGCTCCCGGACGCCGAGCGCACCCAGCCCGCGCGGCACCCCGACGTCGCCGGCCAGTCGCTGCACCCGGTCCGCCACCGCCAGCGCCGCCTCCTCGGCGGTGCCGCGATGCTCGTCGAGGCCCAGGCTGCGGGCGATCTCCACGTAGGGCGTGGGGTCGGTGGAGGCGTTGAACCGGATGACGTGCGGGAGCAGGATCCCGTTGATCACCCCGTGCGGCAGGTCGAGCAGGCCGCCGACCTGGTGGCTCATCGCGTGCGCGGCACCGAGGATCGCGTTCGTGAACGCCAGTCCCGCCTCGAGGCTCGCCTGCGCCATCGCCGTCCGCGCCGCCATCCCCCGGGGATCGGTGATGGTGTGGGGAAGGTTCTCGGTGACCATCCCGACGGCCCGCAGCGCGTGGTGGTCGGTCAGCGGATTGTGCGCCAGCGAGACGAATGCCTCGATCCCGTGCGTCAGGGCGTCGAGTCCGGTCGCGGCGTTGAGCCATTCGGGCATGGTGGTGAGCAGACGCGGGTCGATGACGGTGACGTCGGGGACCAGGGAGCGTCCGATGATCGTGATCTTGGTGCCCCGCTCGGTGTCGGTGACGATGCAGAACTGGGACACGTCCGCACCGGTGCCCGAGGTGGTCGGGATCATCACCAGCGGCGGGATCGGGACCTCCGCGCGGTCCACGCCCTCGTAGTCGAGGATGTTGCCGCCGTTGGACGCCAACACCGCGACACCCTTCGTCGCGTCGATCACCGAACCGCCGCCGAGCGCGATCAGCACGTCACAGCCGTGCTCGCTGTACCGCTCGTGCCCGGCCGCGATCTCGTGGTCCTTCGGGTTCGGCGTCAGCCCGTGCCAGACCGTCGCGGTCAGGCCACATTCGCGCAGACATCCGAGGAACTCGTCGACCCAACCGGCCGCGATCAGCCCGTCGTCGGTCACCAGCATCGGGCGGGTCGCGCCCAACCGGACGGCCGCGTACGCCGCCTCCTGCAGCGAGCCGAGCCCGAACACGATCTCCGGGGCGTGGAACTTGACGGTCCGCGGAACGTCGCGGGGGGCCTCCGGCGGCACGGTCACGCCGTGAGGGGGATATGCGACAGACACCGGCGACGCTCTTCTCATCCGACCACGAACTGTGACACAGCTTACAGCTGCTGAATCCACAGTACCGACCCACCGGCCGGGCCCCCACACACCTTCGGGCAGGTCCGGACCTACCCGATCGGGTAGGTCCGGACCCGCCCGAAGGACGGGGCTCAGGACAGCGCGTGCGCCAGCTCCCCCGCCTTGGCGACCAGCTGCTCGGCGTCGCGGGCGATCACCACCCGGTCGCACACGTCGGCGTACTCGCTCATCGCGCAGGTCGCCTGGCCCCAGTAGCGGCGCGGCTCGGGCGTCACCCACGCCAGCCGGTGTGCCCGCCGGCGCAGGACTGCGAGCTGGTCGGCCTTCGCGGGCAGCCCGTTGCAGCGGGCGTCGCCGACGACCAGGACCGCGGTCCGCGAGTCCACCAGGTCGGTGCCGCCGCTCAGCACGCGGTCCAGCACCCGCCCGTAGTCGCTGCTCGCCTCGAGGTCGATGCGAGGGTCGGCCAGCACCGCCGCGAGGGCGTCGTCGCCGCCGCTGCGCAGCAGCACGTCCGTCACGTCGACCGGGTCGTCGACGAACGCGAGCACCCGGCAGCGGTCCGCCCGCCGGTGCATGGCCTGCGCCAGCCGCAGCGTGAACGCGGTGACCGGCCGCACCGAGAGCGAGACGTCCGCGAGGATCAGCAGGCGCACCCGGTCCGGGACCGGTGTCCGCGTGACCAGCCGGAAGGGGACGCCGTCGGTCCGCAGGCTCGCGCGCGTGGTGCGGGGCATGTCGAGGCCGCCGCGACCGTGGAGACGCGGCCGGGGCCGCGGGGCGCCGCGCATCCGGCGCAGCACCTCGTGGCAGGCCAGGTCCACGTCGGCGTGCGGGTCCCGTTCCTCGTCGAGTGCGCCTGCCGACGGGATCGCGCCCGGGGCGAGGCCGGCCTGCGCGGCCAGCGCGGCGACGAAGGACTCCACGGCCTCGGTCAGCCGGGTCAGCTGATCCTCGGTCAGGGCGTCCTCGTCGCCGGTGCCGTCGCCGTAGGTGCGGGACGGGTCGTACGCGTCGAGCCAGGCGAGGATCGCGGCCGGGTCGTCCCAGCTCAGCGTCCCCGACGCCACCGCACCGGACGCGTCCGCCAGCTGCCCGACCGTCGCCGCCCCGGCCCGCTCCACCTCGACGGTGTAGGTGACGCCGCGCCGGCCGGCGTCGGTCTCGGTGGAGACGGTCAGTTCGGTGTTCGGCGCGGAGACCGTGACGTCGTCGTCGTCGGTGTGCGGGTTGAATCCCATCGGCGACTCGGTGGAGTCGAAGTACTCCCCCGCCTCGGCGACCCGCTCGTTGTACTCGGCGTACCGGCCGATGTCGGAGTCCTCGGCGATCTCCATCTCCTCGGGCAGTCCGGTCGCCGACTCCTGGTGCGCCTGACCGAGGGGGGAATCCGTTGTCGGTGAGTAGGTTCCGCGGAACAGCGCGTCGAACGCGGCGTCGAAGCCGGCCTGTTCGTGCGCGTACTTCGCGCAGGTGGCGCGCAAGGCGGCCCGCAGCGCGTCGCGGTCACGCGCGCCGAGCAGGCCCAGCACCCGTCGCACCTCGATCACCTCGGCGGGAGACGCCGACACCCCGGCCCGCCGTAGCAGGCCGCCGAACAGCGCCGCCACCACGTCCAGCAGTTGCCGAGTGCCCACGTGCTGCGCCCTCCGCTCGGCCGGTGCCCCGGTGACTGCGCACTCGGCGGTCACGGTCACCGCCCCCGCAGTCCGGTGCCGCGCACGCTCGCCCCGCCGCGCTCGGCACCGCCGGTGCCGCGGAAGGCCGCGGTGGTGGTGTTGGCGGGCGCCTCCGCGATCGTCACGGGGCGCGTCGGTCGATCGGAGCGCGTTGCGGGGGAATCCGTTTCGCCGTGCAGGCGACCCAGAGCGAGGTTGCGGTCGCTGGTGTACTTGAGCAGGGTGGCGTACAGCGTCCGCCGGGTCTCGTCGGAGACCGGCTCCCCGGCCGCGGTCAGCAGGGTCGCGGCCCGGCTCGCGTCGATGACCTCGGAGATCGACGGGCTCTTTCGCAGTGGCAGGTCCCGCAGTGTCCGGGCCAGTTCGACGACGTCGGCGGCGACCGCGGGTTCGACCTCGGGAGCGCGGGCGGTGACCACCTCCCGTTCCCGGTCGGGGGTCGGGAAGCCGAGGTGGAAGTGCAGGCAGCGGCGCTTGAGCGCCGGGGAGAGCTCCCTGGTGTCGTTGGAGGTCAACACCACCCACGGGGTCGAACGGGCGGTGACGGTGCCGATCTCCGGGATCGTGACCTGCTTCTCGGCCAGCACCTCCAGCAGCAGCGCCTCCAGCGACTCCTCGGTGCGGTCCACCTCGTCGACGAGCAGCACCACAGGCTGCTCGGAGAGCACCGACTCGAGCAGCGGCCGCACCGACAGGAACGCCTCCGAGTACAGACCGAAGTCACGGCCGGCGAGGTGGCGGGATGCGGAGTCGAGGTCGGGCAGGCCGGCGGTGTCGGCGGTGATCCGGTCCCGCAACATCTGCACGTGCAGAAGTTGTTTCGCGTAGTCCCACTCGTAGAGCGCCCGGCTCGAGTCGAGGCCCTCGTAGCACTGCAGCCGCACCAGCCTGCGGCCGCTCGCCGCGGCCAGCGCCTTCGCCAGCTCGGTCTTGCCGACGCCCGCGGGGCCCTCGAGCAGCAGCGGCCGGTCCAGTGCGGTGGCCAGGTGGGTGACCGTCGCGAGGTCGGTGTCGGCGATGTAGTGCTGCTCGCGCAACGCGTCCACCAGCTCGGCGGCCGACGCGAAGGTGCGTGGATCGGTCATGGGCCCGATGACACGAGGTTCTGGGTGGATGTCCTCGTGCGGGAGGGTGGCCGAAGTCATTGCAGCGCTCCGTCTCTCGTGGATGGGTGGAACCCGCGGCCGGGGCGGGCAGGGGCAGGGGGTCTCGCCCCGGCCGCGGAAGGGGGTGCGGTCAGTAGGTGCCGTTGATGCAGTGCCCGACGACCGGGATCATCGACTCCACCGTCACCTCGCGCGGGTTTCCGGGGGTGCACCAGTCGCCCTGGATGTGCTCGGAGATCGCCCGCACCGTCTTGTCGTCACCGGAGATCGACTCGCCCCGGCCCGTGTACTTGCCGGTGTTCATCTGGTTCTTCTCGTAGGTGTCGGTGCGCACCGACGCGAAGTTCTCCGGGATACCGACGTCGCGGGAGAGCCGGATCGCCGCCTCGACCGCGGCGTCCGCGGCCTGCACCGTGGTCATGTTGCGAGTGTCGACGCCCATCGCGGTCGCAAGCCGGGCGAAGTGTTCGTAACGAGAGGGCAGGTTGTACTCCCACACCCTGGGCAGTGCGATCGCATTGTTGAGGCCGTGGTGGCTGTCGAAGAATGCGCTCATCGCGTGCGAGATGGAGTGGATGATGCCCAGGCCGCCCGAGTTGAACGCCTGCGCCGCAATGTATTGCGCGTTCATCATGCCCTCACGCGCCTTGAGGTTGCGCGGGTCGAAGACCGCCTCGCGCAGGTTCTGCGCGACCAGCTCCGTCGCGTAGAGGGCGTTGCCGAGGGACGGGGCGAAGTCGAGCCGGGAGACGTACGGCTCGCTCGAGTGCGCCAGCACGTCGAAGCCGCAGTAGGCCGTGAAGTGCTGCGGGAGGCTGTAGTACAGCAGCGGGTCGTCGATCGCGAGGGTGACGATCGTGGCCTCGTCGAAGCCGACCCACTTGTGCGGATGGTCCATGTCGGAGGTGTCGGTGATGACGTACGCCCACGACGTCTCGGAGCCGGTGCCCGCGGTGGTGGAGACCGCGATGTGCGGTGGATTCTGCTTGTTGGTGGACTTGGCGAAGCCCTCGAACTCGTTGATGTTGCGGCCGTCGTGCGCGATCACCACGCGGGCACCCTTCGCGGCGTCGTGGCTGGAGCCGCCACCGATGGAGATGATGCTGTCGCACTTCTCCGTCTGGTAGAGCGCCGCCGCCTCCATGACGTTGTAGTCCTTGGGGTTCGACTCCACCTTGTCGTACAGGACGACGTCGAGGCCCTGGTACTCGAGCTTGCCGATGATCTCCTCGATGATCCCCGACCCGCGCAGGCCGGTGGTCATCAACAGCACCCGCTGGAACCCGAGGTTCTTCGCCTCGACGCCGATGATGTCGTGGGCGCCGACGCCAAGGAGGGCGCGCGGGAAGGGATGGAACTCCTTGATGGGGAAGTCCCAGATCTGGTTGAGCTCGATGGCCATCGGAGGTCTCCTCGTGTCCGGTGCGCGTATGTGACGCGCGTCTCACGAGGGAACTCTGGTGGGCCGGATCACCCGGACGGAAGGTCTCGGCGGCCGAACCGTCCGGTTGCCGGCGCCGAACCGTCCGATCGGGTAGGTGCCGCCGGGCCCGGGTGGTCAGCCTCCCCGCCACGGGCGGGGAACGCAGGGGCCGCGGATCAGGCGGCGCGGGCGAAGGTGGCCCAGGCGCGGGCCGCGACGCGTCCACCCTCGCCGACGGCGGTGAGCACGACGTCCACGCGCGGCTCCCCGTCGGCGGTGTACTCCTGCACCACCTCGCCCGAGCACGACAGCGGCTCGCCGGCCGGGGCCGCGGAGACGAGACGGGTGCGGAACCGGCGCACCGACTCCGCCCCGAGCCAGTCGGTGGCGTAGTTCGCCAGCATCCCCACCGTCGTGGTGTCGCCACCGGCGCCCTGCGTCCAGGCGTCGGCGATCAGGCGGCCGTCGGCGTCCCGGTACTCGGTGAGCCGGTCGTGCTCGCCGTCGCGGACGGTGACGGTCAGCAGGTCGCCCGCCCGCGGCGGCGTCCCGAAGAACCGGCAGTCGCGCTCGGCCGGGACGTCGTGCTCGCCGGCGATCGGGTCGGTGCCGCACAGGTAGGTGGGCGGAACCACGGCCCGGTCCTCCCGGTAGGCCCGGTGCGTGCACCCGGTCGCGTCCGCGAACGCGCGGATCCGGTCGGGGTCGACGGTGAACCGTCCGTCCGCCTGCAGGGTCGTCTCCATGTGCGCTACCTCCGATCGGTGCCGATGGCGTCACGCTAGGCGCCGCGAAGCGGCGGGGGCAGCGGAATTCCCGCTGATCGGGAGCACTGCGGAGGCGCCCGATCGCGGGCCCGTTCTCCCGCAGGATGGGACGTTCGGGTCCGATGTCGCGGGAACCCGGGTAGACGAGAGGGGCAACTCCGCGAGGCGGATCACCGCCGACCGTTGCCCGGCCCATGACGGGCGGGGCAGCGAGCCGTCGGCGGCGGCGAGGGCACCCTCCACTCGCGGGCGGGTACCGATGTCCGGCCGCCCGCGTGGCGTATCCTGGATCACTGAAAGGCATTGTCATGGCGAGTAATTCGGACGACCTCCGGCCGAGGTCGGCCGCCGAGGTCGAGCAGTGGGACTACGAAGCGGACGTCGTCGTCGCGGGTTTCGGTGTCGCCGGGGCGGCCGCCGCGGTCGGTGCCGCGCAGGACGGTGCCGAGGTGCTGGTGCTCGAGCGCACCGGAGGCTGGGGCGGCGCGGCCGCGATGGCCGGCGGCTTCATCTACATGGGCGGCGGCACCCCGCTGCAGAAGGCGTGCGGGTTCGAGGACACCGTCGACAACATGAAGGCCTTCATGAAGGCGGCGCTCGG